>JBBQBW010000539.1:0-2579 GCA_038318025.1 Burkholderiales bacterium
ACCATCGCCTCGTCGATCACCGGGCGCGCGAAGGGAAGGTAGGCGCGGGTCACGGCGGCTACGAGCGCGCCACCAGGAACACGCCCACGATGATGAACGCGATGCCGACCAGCTTCTGGATGGTGATCGACTCGCCGAACAGGTACCAGGCGGCGAGCGCGTTGACCACGTAGCCCACCGACAGCATCGGGTAGGCGACACTCACCGGCACGCGGGAGAGCGCCAGGATCCAAACCACCACGCTCACCACGTAGCAGGCGAGGCCGCCCACGATGTGGGGGCTCGCGGCGAGGCGCGTGCCCACGGGCACGAGGTTCTCCATCGAGAAGGCGAACTCGCCCACGCGCGTGGTGCCCGCCTTGAGCAGCAGTTGCGCCACGGCGTTCAACAGCACGCCCAGCATGAGGAGCGAGAAGGTGAGGGGGGTCAAGGCTTGCGGACGAGGATGCGGCGGGGGTCCTGGTGCAGCACCTGCATCGCGAGGCCCCGCGCCTGGAAGGTTTCCAGTAGGCCGGGCTGCATTATAGCCATCGCATCCCCCGGGCGGCCCCATTCCTCGGCGAACGCGTCGAGGGAATCGAGGGCCCGCGCGGGCTCGCTCTTCAGCCCCGTCTCGAACTCGTCCAGGTAGCGCACCAGGCGCAGCGTGCGTCCGAGGTAGAACGGCAGCGTCTGGTCGTAGATCTCGACCGCGTAGAGCCGGGTTTCGGGCGTGAGCAGCGGGCGCATCGCCGCGGCCACGATGGCCCCGGATTGGCGCGGCGCGAGGCGCTCGAACGCCTTTTCCAGGTAGTCGACGGTGAGGGTCACGCCGACCGCCACGGTGCACAGCGCGATCCAGCGCCGCCCGCGCAAGAGCAGCAACGCGCCGACCAGGGTCGCGACGAGCAACGCTCCCGCCCCCGCCAGCGCCCAGGGCATGGCCGCCTGGTACATGCCGCCGACCCACGCATCGCGCGCGTTGCCGGGGGCCCGCCAGGCGAGGAAACCCAGCGCCGCCGCGACCCACGGTATCGGCGCGAGGAGGGCCGCCAGCCGCCGCGCCGGGGCGTCGGCGAGGTAGCGGCCGAGCACCAGCGCCACAGCTGGGAAGGCCGGGAGGATGTAGGCCGGAAGCTTCGACCCCGACGCGCTGAAGAACGCCACCACGAATGCCGTCCACAGGATCGCGAAGCGCAGTGCCGGGAAGCCGCGCCCGAGCCCGTCGACCCGCCAGCCGTGGGCCACGGCCGAAGGCAGCATGAACATCCATGGCAGCACGCCCACGAAGAGGATCGGCACGAAGTACCACGCGGGCTCGGTACGCCGGTGCCCGGTGCCGGTGAAGCGCGCGAAGTGCTCGTGGATGAAGAAGAATTCGGGGAACTCGGGGTTGGCGTAGGAAACGGCGATGAACCAGGGTGCCGCGATGGCGAAGAAGAGCGTGAGGCCATACCCCCACTCCATGCGCCCCAGCGCGGAGAAATCGCGGCGCACGAGGCAATGCAGGCCCAGGGCCGCCACCGGGATCACGATTCCCACCAGCCCCTTGGAGAGCACCGCCAGCGCCATCGCCGCCCACGCCGCCAGCATCCAGCGCCGCCGCGCGCCGTCGTCGGCGCCGGGTGCGTGGGCGAGGAGGAAGGCGCAGAGGGTCGCCGTGGTCCAGAGGGTGAGGCCCATGTCGAGCGTCACGATGCCGCCCATCGCCATGAAGTAGGGGCTCGCGACGAGGGCGAGCGCGGTCGCGACTCCGATGGCGGGGGAAGCCAGGCGCGCCGCCGTAAGCGCCGTGAGGGCGAGGGTGGCCAGGCCAGCGAGCGCCACGTAGAGGCGTGCCGCGACCTCGTTGTCGCCGAAGGTCTCGAGCGACAGCGCGCTCGCCCAGTACTGCAGCGGCGGCTTCTCGAGGTACTTGATGCCGTTCAGCCGCGGCGTGATCCATTCGCCCGACTCCGCCATCTCGCGCGAGATCTCCGAATAGCGGCCCTCGTCGGGGTTGGCGAGCGGGCGCCCGAGGTTGCCGAGGCCGATCGCCACCAGCACCGTCGCCAGCACGATCAACGCCGCGCGCACCAGCCCCGAGTGCAGGTTCATGCGTCGAGCAGCACCAGCACCGCGCCGCCACCGCCGTGGATCGCGCGTGGCTCGACGAAGGCCAGCACCTCGTCGCGCCGCGTGAGCAGCCGGCGGATGCGGCGCTTCAGCACCGGCTCGCGGCCCTTCGAGCGCAGCCCCTTGCCGTGCACGATGCGCACGCAGCGCAGCCCCGTGCGCTTGCACTCGGCGAGGAACCGGGCGCATTCCAACGCCGCCTCGTCTCCGGTGAGGCCGTGGAGGTCGAGGTCCTGCTGGATCACCCAGTGGCTGCGTCGCAGCTTTTTCAGGATGTCCCGTGGCAGGCCCGGGCGCAGGTACAGCGAGTCGTCCTCGATCTCGATGTCGTCGGAGTCGGCGAGCGCCAGGCGGGAGAGCTCGTCGAGCACCGCCTGCTCGTCGGCCAGGCGCTGCATCGGCCGGGTGGAGGGTGCTGTCCGGAAGGGCGGCACGCGGTTGGGAGGCGGCAGCGGCTTCACGTCGCGCACGGCGTCGCGAAAGGC
>JBBQBW010000540.1:0-2564 GCA_038318025.1 Burkholderiales bacterium
TTCCACCAAGCTGATCCGCAACACCGTCACGCGCAACAACATCTGGCACCTGTGGCGGGCGTGGGAGGCGATCTACGACGAGGGCACGGACAACGACTTCGGCTGGGACCTGTACAACGGCAATCCCGGCGCCACGATCACGAGCGGCATCCGCGCGACTCCGGCTTACGTTGCGGGCCACGGCTGGCCAAGCGAGGCGGGCGGGCTCTACCAGCTCGCTCCGGGAACTCCCGGCTTCGACCAGGGCACGCGCCTCGCGAACTTCAACGATGCCTTCAACGGCACCGCCCCGGACATCGGCGCCCACGAGGGCGGCACCGCCGCGATGCGCTTCGGACGCACCGCATCGGCCGGGCCCGCGGTGCCGGGATCGGGGCCGACCACGCCGCCGCCACCACTCGCCTCGCTCAACGTCACACCGTCGTCCCTGGATTTCGGCGGGCAGTCGATGGCGACGCGTTCGCCGTCGCAGCGTGTCACCGTCGCCAACAACGGGCTCGCCGCGGTGAACGTGACCGGTGTGGCCGCGAGCGGCCCCTTCGCCCAGTCCAACAACTGCGACGCCCTCGCGCCGGGCGCCAGCTGCGCGGTCGACGTGACCTTCGCGCCGCCCGTGGTCGCGGGCGCCTTGGACACCAAGACGCCGCAGAACGGAACGCTTACCGTGAGCAGCTCCGACGCCGGCAGCCCTCGCGCCGTGCCGCTCTCCGGCGTCGCCGAGAAGCCGCTCGTCACCCACTACTACCGCTCGATCCTGCGGCGTGCGCCGGACGCCGGAGGCAAGGCGTACTGGGAAGGCGAAGCCGCGCGCATGCAGCAGCTGGGCGTGGACGTGAACGAGGCGTGGTACGCGCTCGCGATGGGGTTCTACACCAGCGCCGAGTACGCGACCCTCGCGAGCGACAACCCGGGATTCGTGACCGACCTCTACAACACGTTCTTCAACCGCCCGCCGGACACGGGTGGGCTCGCCTACTGGAGCGACCAGCTGGCCCAGGGCCTGCCCCACGAGGTGGCGCTGGCCGCCTTCATGTTCTCCGCCGAGTTCGGCGCCTTCACGCGCTCGATCTTCGGCGACACCGCGGTTCGCCCCGAGGTGAACATGGTGGTCGACTTCTACCGCGGGCTGCTCGGGCGCCTTCCCGACAGCTCCGGCCTCAACTACTGGGTGGGGCGGTTCCGCGCCGCGCAGTGCTCCGGCCCCCAGGCGGTGTATGCCCAGGTGGAAGCGGTCTCCAGCGGCTTCGCCAGCGGCGCCGAGTACTCGGGCCGCAGCCGCTCCAACGCTCAGTACGTGGGCGATCTCTACAACGCGTTCCTGCGCCGGGGCGGGGACCTCGCGGGGGTGCGCTACTGGATCGACCAGCTGGCAAGCGGGGCACGCACGCGCAACAACGAGCGGCAGGCGTTCATCACCACCCCGGAGTTCAGCCAGCGCGTGGAGGCGGTGGTGAACCAGGGATGCATCTCCTGACTCCCGGGTGCCGGCGACGAGCGCCAGCCTGTCAGGCATCGACTTTGCGCCCGGGCCCAGGCCGGGCAAAGCCTCGAGCCGCGCGATATGAACCTGCAAAGGGCGGGATGGGATTGCTAAGCGGCCGGCGATCCCGCGAGCGACACTCCCCGCGCTCTCGAGGCCTTGCGGTCCTTGATCGAGAGGCCGCTGAGTGTCGCCCGCAGAATCGCTGCCCGCTTAGCTACCCGATCCCACCCTCCGATCGAGAGTAGCGGCCGGCTCGAACAAGGACCGCGGCCTCTGCCCGGGCGCAAAGCCAAAGAGCATTGTTAACAATTCACAGGTCTGTCACCATGGGCCAATACCCGAGGAGCGGACATGACCTGGCGTCCTGAAGCCGAAGAGATCGCGCGCCGCAGGCAGCTCGCCGAGAGCTGCGGCGGCCCCGAGGCGGTGGACAAGCAGCACGCCGCAGGCAAGCTCACCATCCGGGAGCGCATCGACCGCCTCATGGACCCGAAGTCCTTCCGCGAGGTCGGCAAGCTCGCGGGGAAGGCCACGTACAAGGACGGCCAGCTCGCCGCGTTCGAGCCCGCCCCCTACGTGATGGGCCTGGGCAAGATCGACGGCCGCCCCGTGGCCGTGGGCGGCGAGGACTACACCATCCGCGCCGGCACCGGATTCGGCAGCGATCGGCGCAAAGGCGGGCAGGGCGGCTTCATCGAGGACCTCGCTTATGAATACCGCATCCCGCTGGTGAACCTGATCGACGGCACCGGCGGCACCGTCAACACCGTGAAGCGCAAGGGCTATACCGTGGTGCCCGGCTTCGGCCAGGACGGTTTCGAGCGCTCGGCCGACCTGATGGGCCTGGTGCCGGTGGTGTGCGCGGTGATGGGCACGGTCGCCGGAGGCCCCGCGGGGCGGGCGATGCTGGCCCACTGGACCATCATGGTGCGCGGCTCGAGCCAGATCTTCGCCGCGGGACCGCCGGTGGTGGAGCGCGCCTTCGGGACGAAGCTGAACAAGGAAGAGCTCGGCGGGGCGCAGGTCGCCGCCGACACCGCCGGCACCATCGAGAACGTGGCGGCCGACGAGGAAGATTGTT
>JBBQBW010000541.1:0-2560 GCA_038318025.1 Burkholderiales bacterium
CGGCTGCTTGCCGGGGGCGACCACGTTGAACGGGTTCTCCACGGCGTCGAGCACGAAACTCTGCATCCGCTGCGAGAGCCCGATGCCGGACTTGCCGGCGATGAAGGCGGGCACCCACCCGCCGGAAGGCGTGATGGAAACCACCCAGCCCTCCTGGTCCACGGCGTTCACCGAAGTCGTCCCGGCAAAGAAGGTGAGCCCGGCGTAGGCGTCGGCGCCCTCCCCCTTCGCGAGCGGGGTGCCGCCCTGGGTGGGCGCTTTCTGGCGCGGCTCGTGCCAGCGCTTGAGCAGGTCGGTGTACGGATTGGCGCCGCCCTGGAACGGGTACGGATCGCCGGGGGCCGCCTTCGCGTCGTTCTTGTCGGCGTTGACGAGCTTCGCGCGCTCCCGGGCGTATTCCTTCGACAGGAGCCCGCGGATCGGCTCTTCCGGCGGCGTACGCGGGTCCCCGTAATAGAAGTCCCGGTCGGCGTAGGCGAGGTTCATCGCCTGGTAGACGGTATGGATGTAGCGCGTGCTGTTGTAGCCCATCGACTTCAGGTCGAAGTTCTCGAGGATGTTGAGCGCCTGCAGCATCACCGGGCCCTGGGTCCATGTAGTCAGCTTGTAGACGTCGACGCCACGGTACGACGTGCGCACCGGCTCCTCGATGTGCACTTTCCAGTTGGCGAGGTCGGATTCGGTGAAGAGCCCGCCGCTGGCGCGCGTGGCAGCGACGATCTCCTTCGCGATGTCGCCCCGATAGAACCGTTCGTAGGCGGCCATGATCGCGGCCTTGCGGTCGCGGCCGGCGGCAAGCGCCTGTCGCTCAGACTCCACCAACTTTCGCAGCGTCGCGGCGAGGTCGGGCTGGCGGAAGATTTGGCCCGCCTCGGGCGGCGTGTCGCCCGGGTTGGGCAGCATCACGCGCCTGGAGTCCGGCCACTGCAGCAGGCGCGCGCGCTCGAACGCGATGTGGCGCACGTTCGACGCCTCGATCGGGTAGCCGTCGGCCATCCGGATCGCGGGCTCGAGCACCTCCGCGAGGGAGAGCTTGCCGTATTCGGCCAGCATCACCATCAGGCCCCCCGGGGTGCCGGGCGTCACCGCCGCCAGCGGGCCGTAGGGCGGCGGATGGCTCATTGCCCTGCTGCGGAAGAATTCCGGCGTTGCTCCGCTGGGCGCGACACCCAGTGCGTTGATGCCGATCACCTTCTTCGTGTTCGGGTTGTAGACCAGCGCCTGGGTCTCGCCGCCCCAGTGCAGCACGTCCCACATGGTGGCAGTGGCGGCGAGCATGGCGCAGGCAGCATCGACCGCATTGCCGCCCTTCACGAAGATCTTCGCCCCGGCGGTCGCGCCCAGGGGCTTGCCGGTCACCGCCATCCACTCCTGGCCGTGGAGCGGGGGCTTGTGCGTGCGCTGCGCCGAGGCGGCGGCGGGCAGGCACAAGGCGACAAGGGCTAACACGGCGTGGCGATGCATCGCGGGGAGTCTCAGGGGCATGGGACTGCGTACATTATCGTCCAAGCCGGCGTATCTGATGAACGTTCGGGCCATCATAGGCAAGCGCTGGATCGCGCCCTGTGCGGTCGGTCACTTGTGGATCGAGGTGGCGGTTTCAGTTGCAACCGTCCTGCCATCGGTAAATCTGAAGCGGACGCGGCGCAAGGAATCTTTCATGCAGTTCTCCCTGTGAGGTAGGAAAAAGTATAGCCTCCACGCTTTTCCGCCCCGAAAGGCCCGCTTCGATGAAACTCCGCCTCACCGCGATCGCCGCGTTCGTCGCCGCGTCGTCCCTCACCGTGTTCGCGCAAAGCACCGCCGCCCCCGCCGCCCCGACTCCGCCCAAGGCGGCCCCCGCCCCTGCCGCGCCCACGGCCTCCAAGGCCGCCGACGCCACGGCGCCGAAAGCCACGCCCGCGAAGAAGAAGCCGGTAAAGAAGAAAGTGGCCCCGAAGAAGGCGCCGACCACCACCGCCGCTGCCCCGGTGAAGCCCCTCGCCGCCGCCAACACGGCGCCCCGGGCCACCCCGGACAAACCCGGCACCTACAGCAGCGGGCCGTCGCAGCTGCGGGACAAGGATGGGAAGGTCATCCCGACCGACCCGAAGGCGTACCCGATCGACTCGGCGATGCCGAAGAAGTAAGGCGCTATGCCGCCTCGCGCCCGGGCCAAGGCCGGGCAAGTGGCGCTGCGCTATCCCACGAAACTGTCGACGGCGCTGCGCTACCCCGCAGCCACCGCGAGTCGGTAGCGTCCATCGTGTTGTGCGGTGAAAAGGCGTCTGTAGGAAGCCGCACGCGCGATGGTCGCTGTTCTGCTCGAACACCACTGACATGCCAGCGCAGCGCCGGTGGATCGTTTCGTGGGGTAGCGCAGCGCCACACAACATCAATAGTCTTGGTGACGGTGGACATGGACGGAGGAAGCTCGGGCGGGGCCTTGCGGGACTTGATTGAGAGGACGCTGAGTGTCGCTCGCAGGATCACCGCTCGAATAACTACCCACTCCCAATCTCCGCTGGTGATTAGCGTCCGGCTCAATCAAGTCCCGCGGCCCCTGCCCGGGCGCAAAGCG
>JBBQBW010000542.1:0-2552 GCA_038318025.1 Burkholderiales bacterium
GCTAACCGAACCTTCATCTGCAGCGTCGTGTTCATCGACCTGGTGGGCTATTCGAAGAAGCCCGTCACCGAGCAGATCCGGCTCAAGACCAGCCTCACCAACAACCTGTCCGAAGCCATCAAGGACATCCCGGTCAACGACCGGATCATCCTGGACACCGGCGACGGCGCCGCCATCAGCTTTCTCGGCGACCCGGAAGACGCGCTCTTCGTAACGCTCAGCCTGCGCGAGGCGATGGTCCGCGAGAACATGACCGCCACAATGGTGGAATCCTCCGGCGAGGATTCGGTGCGCATGGGCATCAACCTGGGCCCGGTGAAGCTGGTGAAGGACATCAACGGCCACCCCAACATCATCGGCGACGGCATCAACGTGGCGCAGCGCATCATGAGCTTCGCGCGGCCCGGGCAGATCGTGGTGTCCCGCTCGTACTACGACGTGGTGTCGAACCTCGCCAGCGAGTATGCCAAGCTGTTCCACTACGAGGGCTCCCGCACCGACAAACACGTGCGCGAGCACGAGATCTACGTGGTCGGCCACCATGAGGGCGCGCTGCAGAAGGCCAAGGACGGCATGAAGGACCGCGCCTCCTCCACCATCCCCAACGTGGCCCGCGTGCGTACCGGCAGCCACGTGCCCACCGGGGCGGCCACGGTCACGCTCACCATCCCCTCCTTCGTGCAGGACAAGAAGAAGCTCACGCACGTCGCCGTGGGCCTCGGCGCCGTGGTGCTGGTGCTGGGCGTGCTGGTCGCCACCAGGAAGGGCGCGGCGCCCGAAACCGTCGCCGCCGCGGCGCCCGTGGAGGCGGTGAAGCCGGTCGAGAAGAAGCCCGAGCCCAAGCCCGCCAACCCCGATACCAAGGTGCTGCTGCCGTCGCCGTCGTCGAGCGTCATCCCGACGCCGCCCGTGGCCACCCTGCCCGCGCCGGAAACCAGGGCGCCCGAGAAGGTGGCCGACGCCTCGAAGGCCGTGAGCCCGAAGGTGGAGCCCGCGAAGGGCGCGAGCGCGAAGACGGAGCCCGCGAAGCCCTCCGCTCCCGCCACGCCCGCCGGCGCGACGCCTGCCACCCCCGGCTCGCCCGGCACGACCCCCGCGCCCGGCGCCGTCCCCGGCGCACCCGCCACCATCGGCGCCACCCTGGTCTTCTCGGTGCAGCCGTGGGGCGAGATCTTCGTGAACGGCAAGTCCCAGGGCGTGACGCCTCCCAAGAAATCGCTCAAGCTCGATCCGGGCAAGTACAAGGTCGAGGTCCGCAACACCACCTTCGCCCCCCACGTGGTGAGCCTGGACCTGAAGGCCCGTGACGAAATCACCGTGAGGCACCGATTCCAGTGATCCCCGCCCACCGCCTGCTGGTCGCCGCCCTCGCGCTCCTCGCCGCCGCCTGCCAGCAACTGCCCGGCACCGACAAGCCCGCGCCCACCGCCGTGCCGCAGGTGAGCGAGGATTCGCTGCGTGAGCGCGCCAAGGGCCAGCTCACGCGCGGCATCGAGCAGTACAACGCGGGCGAGTACGAGGCGGCCATCCGCACCCTCGCCGGCTCCCTCGACCATGGCCTGCTCTCCCGGGCGGAGCAGTCCCAGGCGCGCAAGTTCCTCGCCTTCTCGCACTGCGTGGCCGGCCGCGAGGCGCCGTGCCGCGACGAGTTCCGCAAGGCCTTCGAGATCCACTCCGAGTTCACGCTCACCGCCGCCGAGGATGGCCACCCGATCTGGGGGCCGGTGTACCGCACCGTGCGCACCCAGCTCATCACCGAGCGCGAGGCGGCCAATCGCAAGCCCCTGTCGCTGCTGCCGCTCGCCAAGGCCGAGCAGATGCTCACCGACGGCATCGTCCAGTACGAGGCGGGCGACTACGACGCGGCCCTGCGCCTCCTCGAGGGTGCCTTGAAGGAGAACCTCAAGGACAAGGCCGACCAGGTGCGCGCGATGAAACACGTGGCGTTCTCGCTGTGCCTGAAGGATCGCTACCCCGCCTGCCGCGCGACGTTCATCCGGATCTACGACGTCGATCCCAGCTTCGACCTGACGCCGGCCGAGGCGGGGCATCCGAGCTGGACCCGAACCTTCGCTGGCGCCAAGGCGCAGGCGAAGAAGGACCTCGCCGCAAAGGAAACCCGCGAAAGATCCGCCCGCGAGAAGGCCGTGGCGCCCCCAGCCGCCGCGGTGCCGAAAAAGAACTGAAGATGATCTCCACGCTGGGCCGCTACAGGATCGTGTCCGAGATCGGGCAGGGCGCGATGGGGACGGTGTACAAGGCCGTGGACCCGATCATCGACCGCACGGTCGCGATCAAGACCATCAATCTCAATCTCTCGCGCCAGGAGCTGGAGGAGTACGAGGCCCGCTTCCAGCAGGAGATCAAGGCCGCGGGGCGCCTGAACCACCCCAACATCGTCACCATCTACGACGTCGGCAAGACCGAAAGCGTCGCGTACATGGCGATGGAGTTCCTCGAAGGCGCGGAGCTGAAGGACATCATCGCCTCGGGCACGCAGCTGCCCTCCGACCAGGTGGTGGACATCATCTCGCAGGTGGCCGACGGCCTCT
>JBBQBW010000543.1:0-2550 GCA_038318025.1 Burkholderiales bacterium
GCCGCCGGAGACCTTGAGCGGCAGGCGAATCAGCACGTCGCGCGAGGTGCCGAAGTTCTGCACCGAGATGTCGGTGAGCCCGATGCCGTTCAGGGCGCCGCGGATCTTCTCGGGCTCCGCCGGGTGGCTGTAGCTCACCTCCATCACCGTGCCGCCGAGGAACTCGATGGAGAAGTGCAGCCCGCGGGTGGCGAGGAGCCCCACGGCGAGGATGAAGGTGGCCAACGAGATGATGTTGAATACCTTCGCGTGCCGCATGAAGGGGATGGAGCGGCGGATCTTGAAGAACTCCATGGCTAGACCCCCACTTTCTTCGGATTGTCGTCGTGGTCGCGATGCCACGAGGTGTCGCCGATGGACAGCTTCTTCACTTTCTTGCGCCCGCCGTAGATGATGTTGACCAGACCGCGCGAGACCACCACGGCGCTGAAGATGGAGGTGAGGATGCCGAGGCTGTGCACGACGGCGAAGCCGCGCACCGGGCCCGAGCCGAAGGTCAGCAGCGCCACGCCCGCGATTAGCGTCGTCACGTTCGAGTCGATAATCGTCCCGAAGGCGCGCTCGTAGCCGGCCTGGATCGCCATCTGCGGCGTCATGCCGGCGCGGACCTCCTCGCGCACGCGCTCGTTGATGAGCACGTTGGCGTCGATCGCCATGCCGAGGGTAAGCGCGACGGCCGCGATGCCCGGCAGCGTGAGGGTGGCCTGCATCAGCGACAGCAGCCCCACCAGGAACAGCAGGTTGGCGGCCAGCGCCAGCACCGAGACGAAGCCGAACAACATGTAGTACACGATCATGAACGCCGCGATCGCGGCGAAACCGCCCAGCACCGCCTTGTAGCCCTTGGCGATGTTCTCGGCGCCGAGCGACGGGCCGATGGTGCGCTCCTCGATGATGTCCATCGGGGCGGCCAGCGCTCCCGCGCGCAGCAGCAGCGCCAGGTTCTTCGCCTCGCTGGCGTCGGGCATGCCGGAGATCTGGAAGCGGTTGCCGAACTCCTCCTGGATCACGGGCCAGGTGAGGATCACGGTCTGGTTGCGCTCCACCAGCATCATGGCCATGCGCTTCTTCACGTTCTCGCGCGTGGTCTGGCGCATGATGCGCCCGCCGGTGTCGTCGAGCGACATGTGCACGACGGCGCCGCCGTTCTGCTGGTCGAAGCCGGGCTGCGCATCCTTGATGCGGTCGCCGGTGATCACCACCGACTTCTTCACCAGGACCGGGCGGCCCTCCTGATCGAAAAACTTGTCGGTGCCGAACGGGGCCGGCTGGTCCTTGTACTGGGCGAACGCTTCCTGGCCGGGGCCGTTGGCCTGCTCCTCGGAGACGAGGCGCACTTCCAGGGTGGCGGTGCGGCCGAGAATCTCCTTGGCGCGGCCCGGGTCCTGCACGCCGGCCAGCTGCACCACGATGCGGTCGGCGCCCTGTTGCTGCACGATCGGCTCGGCGACACCCAGCTCGTTCACGCGGTTGCGCAGCGTCTGGATGTTCTGCTGCAGCGCCAGCTCCTGGTCGCGCTTCACGATTTCGGGCTTGATGGAGGCCACGACGGCGCTCTCGCCGTTCATGTCCTGCTCGCGGATGGTGAGGTCGGGCATCGAGGCGGCGATGGCCTTGAGGGCCGCGGCGCGCTGCTCCGGCTCGCGGAACCGCACCACCACGCGGTCACCTTCGCGGGCCAGGCCCGAGTAATAGATCTTCTTCTCGCGCATCAGGCTGCGCGTGTCGTTCAGGTAGCGCTCGACCGCCTTGTTGGCGGCGGCCTTCATGTCCACCTGCAGCAGGAAGTGCACCCCGCCGCGCAGGTCGAGGCCCAGGTACATCGGCTTGGCGCCGAGGGCCTGGAGCCATGCGGGCGAATTGGGCACCAGGTTCAGCGCCACGATGTAGCCCGGACCCACCTTCGCCTGGATCACGTCCCGCGCCTTGATCTGCGTGTCCGGGTCGGCGAAGCGGTAGCGGACGAACCCCTCCCCCATGTCGACCGCGGTGACCGGCACCGTGGCCGCCTTGAGCGCGTCGTCGAGCGACTTCCTCATCGCCTCGTCGACCTTCACCGAGGCGCGCGCGCCGGAGATCTGCACCGCCGGGACTTCGCCGAACAGGTTGGGCGCGGTGTAGATGATGCTGACCACGAGGACCAGCGCGATGAGGATGTACTTCCAGGCGGGATACTTGTTCATGGACTACCGGCTGTCTTTCACCGTGCCCTTGGGAAGCAGCGTGGTGACCGCGTGCTTCTGGACCTGGATCTGGGTGTTGGGGGCGATCTCGAGCGTTACGTAGTTGTCGCCCACGTTGGCGATCTTGCCGAGGATGCCGACGGCGACGACCTCGTCGCCCTTCTGCAGCCCCTCGACCATGGTCTTGTGCTCCTTCGCCTTCTTCATCTGCGGCCGGATCATGAGGAAGTAGAGGATCACGAACATGAGGACGATAGGCAGCATGCCCATCAGGGTGTCGCCACCAGAGGCGGGAGTTGCGGCCTGGGCGTATGCGGTTCCGATCATTCGGGTCTCCGTGCGGAAAGTCTTGATGCGACAGGGGTTT
>JBBQBW010000544.1:0-2550 GCA_038318025.1 Burkholderiales bacterium
CGCGCAGCGCGAAGACATCGTGCCGGCCGGCGAGGATGCGCTCGGCCGCCTTCACATAGGGCGCGATGTCGACCTTCACGCCGGCGTGGATCCAGGGCTTCGCGGTCACCGCGAGGTCGGCCGTGGGAACGACCACCCGCATCAGGCCATAACGCTCCGCCCGCATCGTCGCCGCCTTCACGACGCGATGGCCGATCTCCGCCGGCGACATGCATCGCAGGCGGTTCAGCTTCCAGGCGAGGCCGCCCGCTACGCGTACTGGCGGTGCCAGATTTCGAGATTCAGCAATGCCCACAGTAGCTTCTCATGGTTCTGGCGGCCTTCGATGTGGTCGCCCATCATTCGGTCGAGCACCTGCGGGTCGTAGTAGGCGCGCGTGCGCGAGCCCTGGCCCTGCAGGTGATCCTGGAGGTACTCCTTCATCGGCCCCTGGAACCACTGGTTCACCGGCACCCGGAAGCCGACCTTCGGCCGGTCGAGGATGCGCTCGGGGATGAGGCTCCTGCCGGCCTGGCGCAGGATCCACTTGGTCTTCATGCCGTGGACGCGATAGTTGTCCGGAAGCCCCGAGACATAGCCCGCGAGGTGGTGGTCGAGGAACGGCACCCGCGACTCGATCGAGGCGGCCATGGTCATGCGGTCGCCGCGCTCCAGCAGGTTGTCCGGCAGCCAGCTCGTCTGGTCGCTGTAGAGGATGCGGCGCAGCATGGAGTTGTTGGGCTCGGTGTCGAAGGGCGGACCCTCTCCCCGGCCCTCTCCCAAGGCAGAGTGAGAAAGTCCCGTAGCGAGCTTGTCGCGCTCGCTGTTGGACAACGCCCCGAACCACCGCGCATACCGCTCGGGCCAGTTCTCGATGTTGAAGTTGGTGACGGCGGTCTTGGCGCGGCGGAAGCCGTAGGGGAGCGACTGCGTGAGCGGCTGGATGAGCCCGTGGCGGATGAAACCCGGCATCACCTGGTAGCCGCCGACGAAACGCTCGTAGACGTGCTTGGGATAACCGCCCAGCACTTCGTCGCTGCCCTCGCCCGTCAGCACCATCTTCACGCTCTTCGAGGCTTCCTTCGACAGCATGTAGATCGGGATGTCCGAGGGCTCGGTCACCGGCGCATCGCGGTAGCCCACCAGCTTCGGCAGGTGCTCGATCATGTCCTTCGAGTCCACCACCAACTCGTGGTGGTCGGTGCCGAAGTGGCGCGCCACCTCGCTCGCGTATTCGAGCTCGCTGTAGCGCGCGTCGCTGAAGCCCACCGAGAAGGTCTTCACCTTCGAGTTGTGCCGCGTCATCAGCGCCACGATCGTGGACGAGTCGAGGCCGCCGGAGAGGAACGCGCCGAACGGCACGTCGCTCACCATCTGCAGCTTCACCGCGTCGTCGAGGCGCTCGAGGAATTCCGGCACCGCGTGGCCGTTGGGGTGAGGCTTACCCGGCTTCGAGGCCAACCGGTCGGGTGCGCTCCAGTAGCGCCGCTCGGTGAGCCGGCCGCTCTGCCAGGTGGCGCAAGTGCCCGGCGGCAGCTTGCGGATGCCCTCCAGCAGCGTGCGCGGGCCCGGCACGTAGCGATAGGAGAGGTAATCCCAGACGCTGTCCAGGTTCACCTCGCGCCTGAAGTGCGGCACCTTGAGCAGCGCCTTGATCTCGGAGGCGAAGTAGAGGCCGGTCGCGTCCTCGAGGAGGAACAGCGGCTTCTCGCCGAAGCGGTCCCGCGCCATGAACAGGCGCTGGTTCACGCCGTCCCAGATGGCGAAGGCGAACATGCCGCGCAGCCGCTCGACCACGCCCTCGCCCCAGTGCTGGTAGGCGCGCAGCAGCACCTCGGTGTCGGAGTCGCGCTCGAAGCGGTAGCCGAGGCCCGCGAGCTCGTCGCGCAGCTGGCGGAAGTTGTAGATCTCGCCGTTGAACGTGAGGGCGAGCTGGGCCGTGTGGTCGCACATCGGCTGGCGCGCTCCGTTGGGATCGATGATGGCCAGGCGCCGATGGCCGAGGAACACGCGCTCGCCGCTGGCGGCGTCGAACTCGCGCGCGCCGCGGCCGTCGGGGCCGCGATGCAGCATCGATTCGAGCATCGCGTCCATGATCGCCCCGTTCATGGGGCTGTTGGGCCTGGTGATGGCGCCGGCGATTCCGCACATGGTGCTAGTCCTTGCGTTGCGCGACGCGCGCGGGCTCGCGGTGCGGGCTCGCGGGTTGCGGGGCGGCCGGCGACGCGGCGGCGCGCGCCACGACGTGGCCGCCGGCGAGGATCGAGTACTGGTGGGCGAACTGCGCCGCGAGCCGCTCGATCGAGTACACCGCGCGGATGCGCTGGCGGCAGGCGCGGCTCATCCACGAGAGGCGCTCGCGATCGGCGGCGAGCACGGCGAGCGCCTCGGCGATCGCCTTGCCGTCGCGCGGCGGCACCAGGAAGCCATGGGTGCCGTCGGACATCACGTCCGGAATGGCGCCCACCGCGGTGGCGATCACCGGGATGCCGGCGGCCATCGATTCCAGCAGGGCGTAGGGCAGGCCCTCGCTATAGCTGGGCAGCACCATCACGTCGGCGCCGCGGAGCA
>JBBQBW010000545.1:0-2547 GCA_038318025.1 Burkholderiales bacterium
GAAGCTCCCCGCACACGGGGCTAGAGACGCTGCAGGCCGCCACCGGGACAAGCTACCTGCACGTGCCATTCAAGAGCGGCGCCGAAAGCGTGGTCAACGTCATGGGGGGCCAGGTCTCGATGACGTTCGAGGCGCTTCCGGTGGTGTTGCCCCAGGGCGAGGCGGGCAAGCTGAAGGTGCTTGCCATCGCGGCCAGGCAGCGCCATTCGTCGGCTCCCGCCCTCATGACGACCGCGGAGCTCGGATTCCCCGACCTGCTTTCGTCGTCGGCCTCCGGGCTCATCGCGCCGAAGGGACTGCCGCCCGGCATCATGCAGGTGTTGAACGCGGCCGCCCGAAAGGCGGTGGAGAATCCGTCGTTTAAGTCCAAGCTCGCCCGCCAGGGCACGGATGCGCTCGGCTCCACTCCGCAGGAGTTCGTCGCGCTGGTGAAGGCCGAGCATGCGAAATGGGGAAAATTGCTGTCAAACACGCCGAAGAGATAGGAGGCGCGAGGATGAACGCAAGCACTATGACGCTCGGGAAGGACGAAATCGTCGATTCCGCGCAGAAGCAGATGCAGACAAGCCTGCAGGTGGAACGGATGCCGTTGCGCCAGGCGGTCGCGCAAGCCTGCCGTACGCTCTACGCCTTCGGGCACGACTCGGCCCTCTCGGGGCAGATCACGGCCCGCGCCGAGGGGCCCGGCACCTACTGGACGCAGAGGCTGGGCCTGGGTTTCGACGAGGTCACCGCGGAAAACCTGCTGCTCATCGACGAGGACCTGCGCGTGCTCGAGGGCGAGGGCATGGCCAACCCGGCCAACCGCTTCCATAGCTGGCTGTACCGTGCGCGGCTGGACATCCAGTGCATAGTGCACACGCACGCGCCCTATGCCTCCGCCCTTGCGATGCTCGAGGTGCCGCTCGAAATCTCCCACATGGATACTTGCGTGCTCCATGGGCAGGTCGCCTTCCTCAAGAAATGGCCCGGAATTCCCGTGGGCAACGAGGAGGGGGAGATCATCTCGGCCGCGCTGGGAAGCAAGAAGGCCATCCTCCTGGCCCATCACGGGCTCCTGGTTTCCGGCGCCAGTGTTGAAGAGGCGTGCGTCCTCGGAGTGATCTTCGAGCGCGCCGCTCGCCTCCAGCTGCTCGCGATGGCGGCGGGCACGATCCAGCCGATCCCGGCGGAGCTGGGCGCGGAGGCGGAGAAGTGGATCTCGACGCCGCGCCGTCACCAGGCGACCTTCGCCTACTACGCGCGCCGCGCGGAGCGCCTGCTGCAGAACGGCTCGGTGTAGCCCCGCGCGCTTTAGTCGATGGCCCGAGGCACCTCGGCGGCCTGGGCGCATCGTCTGCCGCACGCGGCCGGCTTCATCTGGATCGAGCGCCTTTCGTGGTCGCCTTACGCGTCGGCGTGCGGTGGCGGGACCCGGAATCCGTTAAAATGGGAATTTCCAGCACGGGGTTCGTCATGACCAAGTACGTCTTCGTGACCGGAGGGGTCGTCTCCTCCCTCGGCAAGGGCATCGCCGCCGCCTCCCTCGCCGCGATCCTCGAATCGCGCAAGATCAAGGTCTCGATGGTGAAGCTCGATCCCTACATCAACGTCGATCCGGGCACGATGTCGCCGTTCCAGCACGGCGAGGTTTTCGTCACCGAAGACGGCGCCGAGACCGACCTGGACCTCGGCCACTACGAGCGCTTCATCTCCACCAGGATGACCAAGCGCAACAACTTCACCACCGGCCAGATCTACGAGCGCGTCATCAACAAGGAGCGCCGCGGCGATTACCTCGGTGGAACGGTGCAGGTCATCCCGCACATCACCGACGAGATCAAGCTGAGCGTGAAGGCCGCGTGCAAGGATTCCGAGGTCGGCATCATCGAGATCGGCGGCACCGTAGGCGACATCGAGTCGCTGCCGTTCCTCGAGGCGATCCGCCAGATGGGCATCGAGGAGGGCCGCACCAATACCTGCTACATCCACTTGACGCTGGTGCCGCGCCTGGCGAGCGTGGGCGAGATCAAGACCAAGCCCACCCAGCACTCGGTGAAGGAGCTGCGCGGCATCGGCATCCAGCCCGACGTGGTGATGTGCCGCTCCGAGGTGCCGATCCCCGAGGAAGACCGCCGCAAGATCGCCCTCTTCACCAACGTGGACGTGCGCTCCGTGATCTCCGCCTACGACGCCGACTCGATCTACAAGATCCCGGTGATGCTGCACAAGCAGGGCCTGGACGAGATCGTGTGCCGCAAGCTGGACCTCGCCGCGTATCCCGCCGACCTCACGATGTGGGAGAACATCGTCGATGCGATCGAGAACCCCGAGCACGAAGTCGACATCGCCATGGTCGGCAAGTACGTGGACCTCCAGGACTCGTACAAGTCCCTCTCGGAAGCGCTGATCCACGCCGGCATCCACACGCGCACCAAGGTCAACATCCAGTACGTCGATTCCGAGGCCATCGAGGCCAAGGGCATCGAGACCCTGCGCGACATGGACGCGATCCTCGTTCCCGGCGGCTTTGGCAAGCGCGGCATCGAGGGCAAGATCGCCGCGGTG
>JBBQBW010000546.1:0-2512 GCA_038318025.1 Burkholderiales bacterium
GACCCCATTGCCTCGCCGCCATGGCGCCCCGGATCGAAGCTCGACAGCATTTCCTCGAGCGTAGGCTCGCGCTCCACGCTCTCGACAATTACCCGGCCATGGGTCGCAACGATGCGCACCCGTGAGCCCTCATGTAGACCCGCAGCTTTGGCTACCGTCTTCGTGATGCGCACCGCAAGTCCATTTCCCCACTGATTTACCGTTGATTCAACCGGTTTCAAAACATCGGCGCCCATCGTGCTCTCCACAGGTGAGGTTGATACAACGTATCAATAATTGTGGTTTGTGTCAACGCAGTCGACACGCGCATTGGCAAAACAGAAGCGCTCCTGGGCCTGGGCGAATAGCGGGCGCTTGGAGCGCGGGCCCGGCAGGAGAAATCCGCTCCGACGACGGTCCCGCCAGCCATCGCGTAGTTGACATAATACAAATTATGCGTCTTGTACATGTCAGCGGCGGGCCATTCCCGCAACCGCCACCACGAACTCAAGTCGCTTCATCTGGGTCTCTTTCGCTGGACTGGAGCGGGAATGGACCTCGGTGCTACGCGGGAATCGCACTCTGCGCCCCCGCCTTGGCCAGGGCACGAAGCTCGCGGCGGCGCAGCAGCAGGTAGGCCGCGGGAATCACCAACATCGACAGCAGCGGCGCGGTGATCATTCCGCCGACCATCGGGGCCGCGACGCGCTGCATCGTCTCGGAACCCGTGCCACTGCCGTACATGATCGGGATGAGGCCGGCGATGATGACCGCGACGGTCATCGCCTTGGGCCGCACGCGCAGCACCGCGCCCTCTCGAATCGCGTCCAGCAGGTCGTCCAAGGTGGCGGCTCCGCGCGCGAGGCGCTCCTCCCACGCCTGCTTGAGGTAGATCAGCATCACCACCCCGAACTCGGCCGCCACGCCCGCCAGCGCGATGAAGCCCACGCCGCTTGCGACCGACAGGTTGTGGTCGAGCAGCCAGAGCAGCCACACACCGCCGGCGAGCGCGAACGGCAGGGTCGCGAGGATCAGCGCCGCCTCGTCGAAGCGCCTGAAGGTGAGGTAGAGCAGCACGAAGATGATGACGATGGTCGCCGGCACCACCACCTTGAGCTTCTCGGTGGCGCGCTCGAGGTACTCGAACTGCCCCGACCACGAGAGCGAATAGCCGGCGGGGATCTTCACCTCGGAGGCGACCGCTTCCTGCATGGCCCGCACCGCCGTGCGCAGGTCGCGCCCGCGGATGTCCACGTAGATCCAGCCCGACAGCCGCCCGTTCTCGCTTCGCAGCATCGGCGGCCCGTCGGCGATCGCGATCGTGGCCACGTCGCCCAGGCGGATCTGCGCGCCGCGTTCCGTGAGCACTGAAAGGTTGCGCAACTCCTCGAGGGAATCGCGCACCTCGCGCGGATAGCGCACGCTGATCGGGAAGCGCTGCAGCCCTTCCACGGTCTCGGCCACATTCTCGCCGCCGATGGCCGCGGCGATCAGGCTGTGCACGTCGGCGATGTTGAGGCCGAAGCGCGCCGCGCGGTCGCGGTCGACCTTCACGTCGATGTAGCGTCCGCCCGTAAGGCGCTCGGCAAGGGCCGAGGAAACGCCCGGCACCTTTTGCACCACACGCTCGATCTGGCCGGCGAGGCGGTCGATCTCCGCCAGGCTCGCGCCGGAAACCTTGATGCCCACGGGGCTCTTGATGCCGGTTGCGAGCATGTCGATGCGGTTGCGGATCGGCGGCACCCAGATGTTGGCAAGGCCCGGCACCTTGACGATGCGGTCGAGCTCCTCGATCAACATCTCGGTGGTCATGCCGGCGCGCCACTCGCCCTTCGGCTTGAACTGGATCGTGGTCTCGAACATCTCCAGCGGCGCGGGATCGGTCGCGGTCTCCGCGCGGCCGGCCTTGCCGAAGACGCTAAGCACCTCCGGCACTGTCTTGATGAGGCGATCGGTCTGCTGCAGCAGCTCGGAAGCCTTGCCCGCCGAGAGTCCCGGCAGCGCGGTGGGCATGTAGAGCAGGTCGCCTTCGTCCAGCGGCGGCATGAACTCGGCGCCGAGCCGGCTCGCGGGCCACACGCTCATCAGGGCCACGACCAGCGCGACGACAAGCGTGAGCTTGGGAAACCGCAGCACCGCTTCCAGCAGCGGGCGATAGACGGCGATGAGGAAGCGGTTGAGCGGGTTGCGCTGCTCCTGCGGGATGCGCCCGCGGATGAAGTAGCCCATGAGCACCGGGATGACCGTGACCGCCAGCGCGGCCGCTGCCGCCATGGCGTAGGTCTTGGTGTAGGCGAGCGGCGAGAAGAGCCGCCCCTCCTGGGCCTCGAGCGTGAACACCGGGATGAACGACAGCACGATGATGAGCAGCGAGAAGAAGAGCGCCGGCCCCACCTGCGCGGCCGCGTCGCCGATCACCCGCCAATGCTCCTCGCCTTTCAGCTCCCCGCCCGGATGGGCGTGGTTCCAGGCCTCGATGTGCTTGTGCGCGTTCTCGATCATCACCACCGCGGCGTCCACCATGGCACCGATC
>JBBQBW010000547.1:0-2508 GCA_038318025.1 Burkholderiales bacterium
ACAACCCGTACGGTCTCGAGGCGCTCTGGAAGGGCGGCGACCTGGTCGCCAAGATCACGCTGGGCATCCTCGTCATCATGTCGATGGGCAGCTGGTACATCATGATCGTGAAGGTCTACGAGCAGATGAAGCTGTTCAAGCAGGCGCGCGCGGTCCAGGCGAGCTTCTGGTCGGCGGGCAGCGTCCAGGAAGGCATCGGCGCCCTCAAGGAAGGCAGCCCCTTTAAGTTCATCGCCGACAACGGCATAAAGGCCACCTCGCACCACGAGGGCAAGCTCCTCGAGCAGATCGACCTGAACACCTGGGTCACGATGTCGATCCAGCGCGCGGTGGACAACGTGTCCTCCCGCCTGCAGGACGGGCTCGCGTTCCTCGCCACCGTGGGCTCCACGGCGCCGTTCGTGGGCCTGTTCGGCACGGTGTGGGGCATCTACCACGCGCTCACCGCCATCGGCATCGCGGGCCAGGCCTCCATCGACAAGGTGGCCGGCCCCGTGGGTGAAGCGCTGATCATGACGGCCATCGGCCTCGCGGTCGCGGTTCCCGCGGTGCTGGGCTACAACTGGCTGGTGCGCCGCAACAAGGTCGCCCTGGAGCACCTGCGTGCGTTCAGCGCCGACCTCCACATGGTGCTGATCAGCGGCAACGCCAAGCGCGCCATCGCGACCCCGGCGAGGTAATCCCATGTCGATGACCGTCGGGCAGGACGCCTCCGGCGAACCCGAAGAGGAAGTGATCGCAGCCATCAACACCACGCCGCTCGTCGACGTGATGCTGGTGCTGCTGATCATCTTCCTCATCACCATCCCGGTGGTGGTGCAACAGGTGCCGCTCAAGTTGCCTGAGGAGCGCAACGTTCCCACGCAGACCAAGCCCGAGAACATCGTGATCGCCGTCAACAGGGATGGCGACGTGTTCTGGAACCTCGAGTACATGCGCGATTCGAAGGCGCTGTTCGAAAGGCTGAAGACCGTCGCGGTGATGGTGCCGCAGCCCGAGGTGCACATCCGCGCCGACGGCGAGGCCCGCTACGAGTCCGTGGGGCGGGTGGTGGCAACGGCCCAGCGCGCTTCGATCGTGAAGATCGGCTTCATCACCGAGCCCCCGCCGCGCACCGCGGCCGGCGGCTGACGGGAAAAGGAAACACCCATGGGCATGACAGTTGGAAGCGGGGGCGGCGGCGATCCGGAAGTGATGATCGACATCAACACCACGCCGTTGATCGACGTGATGCTGGTGCTGATCATCATGCTGATCATCACCATCCCGATGCAGACGCACGCGGTGAAGCTCAACATGCCGGTGGGCACGCCCCCGCCGCCTACCGTGCCGCCGGAAGTGATCCGGCTCGACGTCGATTTCGACGGCACCATCTTCTGGAACGGCGAAACGGTGCCGGACCGGGCCACGCTCGAGGCGCGCTTCATCGGCGCCGCCGGCATGGCCACGCAGCCCGAGTTCCACCTGCGCCCCAACAAGCTGGTGACGTACAAGCACGTGGCCGGCGTCATGGCCACGGCGCAGCGCAACGGCATCACGAAGATCGGCCTCATCGGCGCCGAGCAATTCCTCGACTAGCCTTCCCGGAGAACCGCCATGACCCGCTTCGCACCGCTGCGCGCCGCTATCGGCGTCCTCGTCATCGCCGGCGCCCTAGGCTTCGGAGCGGATGCCGTGGCGCAAGCCAACTCGGTGCGTCCCGAGGTGGGCAAGCCGCTGCAGGCGGCCCAGGCGCTGGTGAAGGCGCGCAAGGGCCGCGAGGCGATGGCTGAAATCGCCAAGGCCGAGGCGGTGCCCAACCGCACGCCCTACGAGAACCAGATCATCGCCCAGATGCGTGCCGCCGCGGCTTCCGCCGCCGGCGACAACGAGGCCTCGATCAAGGCCAACGAGGCGCTGCTCGCCTCGGGCAAGATGAGCGGCCGCGAGGCCGTGACGCTGGTGCAGTCCATCGCCATCGCGCACTACAACAAGCGGGAGTACGCCGAGGCCGCGCGCTGGACCCAGCGCTACTTCAAGGAGGGCGGCACCGACGGTCAGATGCGCACCGTCCTGCTGCAGAGCTACTACCTCGGCAACGACTGCAACAACGTGAACAGGATGCTGGCCGGCGCCGAAGACGGCAGCCGCAAGGCGAGCGAGGAAGAGCTCCAGATCCTCGCCAACTGCTACCTGCGCCAGAAGGACACCGGCGGCTACGTGAGCACGATCGAGAAGCTGGTGATCCACTACCCGAAGAAGGAGTACTGGACCGACCTCCTGTCGCGCGTGCAGAAGAAGCCCGGCTTCGCCGACCGGCTGGGCGTGAACGTCTACCGCCTGCGCATGGCGACCAACAACCTCACCAACACCAACGACTACATGGAGATGGCGCAGCTCGCGCTCCAGGCGGGCGTGCCGGCGGAAGCCAGGGCGATCATCGACAAGGGCTATTCCACGGGCATGCTCGGCAAGGGCGACCAGGCCGAGCGTCACCAGCGCCTGAAGGACCTCGCGCAGCGCCAGCTC
>JBBQBW010000548.1:0-2507 GCA_038318025.1 Burkholderiales bacterium
TGTCGATCATCACCGGGACGCGGCAGATGTCCGGCTCGGCGGCCACCAGGAGCAGGAATCGCGTCATGGCCGCGGCGGAGTCGAGCATCGCCTCGTCCATGTTGATGTCGATCACCTGCGCGCCGCTCTCCACCTGCTGGCGTGCGACCGCCAGCGCCTCGGGGAAGTCGCCAGCGAGGATGAGGCGCGCGAACGCCTTGGAGCCGGTGACGTTGGTGCGCTCGCCCACGTTCAGGAAGAGCGAATCGTCGCCCACGTTCAGCGGCTCCAGCCCCGAAAGCCTCAAGCGCGGCTCGACCTTCGGCACCACTCGGGGGCGGAACGGGGCGACGGTCTCGGCGATCGCCTTGATGTGCGCGGGCGTCGTGCCGCAGCAGCCGCCGGTAATGTTGAGCCAGCCGCTCTCGGCCCACTCGCGGATCAGGCCCGCGGTCTCCTCCGGCAGCTCGTCGTATTCCGCCATCGCGTTCGGCAGGCCCGCATTGGGATGGGCCGAGACGTACACGTCGGCGATGCGCGCCAGCTCCTCGATGTGGGGACGCAGCTGCCGCGCGCCGAGGGCGCAGTTGAAGCCGATCGAGAGCGGCCGCGCGTGCCGCATCGAGTTCCAGAACGCCTCGGCCGTCTGGCCCGAGAGGGTGCGGCCCGAGGCGTCGGTGATGGTGCCGGAGATCATCACCGGCAGCTTGAACCCGAGCTCCTCGAAGATCTCGTCGATCGCGAACAGCGCCGCCTTGGCGTTCAGCGTGTCGAAGATGGTCTCGACCATCAGGATGTCGACGCCGCCCTCCACCAGCGCCCGCGCGGCGACCCGGTACGAGTCCCTCACCTGGTCGAAGGTCACGGCCCGATAGCCAGGGTCGTTCACGTCCGGGGACAGCGAGAGGGTGCGACTCATCGGCCCCAGAACGCCCGCCACGAAGCGGGGCTTGCCCGGCGTGCGGGTGCTGAAGGAGTCGGCGACTTCGCGGGCGAGGCGCGCGCCGGCGAAGTTCAGCTCGGTCACGATCTCCTCGAGGTGGTAGTCCGCCTGGGCGATCGAGGTCGAATTGAAGGTGTTGGTCTCGAGGATGTCGGCGCCGGCCTCGAGGTACTCGGCGTGGATCCCGCGGATCACTTCGGGGCGCGTGATCGAAAGCAGGTCGTTGTTGCCGCGCAGGTCGCGGGCGAAGTCGCGGAAGCGCTCGCCCCGGAACTGCGCCTCGGTGAGGCTGTGGCGCTGGATCATCGTGCCCATGGCGCCGTCGAGGACGAGGATGCGCTGCTCGAGGGCGCGGTGAAGGGCTTCGAGGCGGGCGGGGCGGGTGGAGATCGGCTGGTCCATGGGTCTTCCCCGGCGCGGCCGGGGCCAAGTCAAGTGTGGGAAAGCAAAAAACCCGTCGGCTTGGCGGCGAACGGGTTTTTGGGCCGATCGCTTTAGCAGCATTTTTTAAGCGCCCGCAAGCTGACGAATCAAATCGGCGCTACGACCCCGACATTCTACGCTTCTCAGTGCGGGCGCGGCAAACGCGCGGGCGCCGATGGCGGGGCGCATTGACGCCCGGCACGGTGCTCCCGTAGGTTGCGGCATGACCCCCACCGTCCAGTCCCGTGCCGCCGCAGGCGTCACCCACATCACCCTCGACCGTCCTGACCACGGAAACGCCTTTTCCGCCGCCATGGTGGATGAGCTGCAGCGCGCCTGGGAGGTCGCGCTGGAGGATCCCGCCACGCACACCATCGTGCTGCGCGGCAACGGCAAGCAGTTCTGCACCGGGTTCGACCTCTCCGGCCTGGGTGATGAGACCGACTCGACCTTGCGCCAACGCTTCCGCCGCGTCGAGGCGCTGTTGCAGGCCGTATGGCATGCGCCCGTACGCACGGTTGTGATCGCCTCCGGGCGCGCGTGGGGCGCGGGCGCCGACCTCTTCGCCTCCTGCGACGTGCGCGCGGCGTTCCCGGACGCGACGTTCCGCTTTCCCGGGGCGGGCTTCGGCATCGTGCTCGGGACCCGGCGCCTCACGGAGGCGATCGGCTGGGACGCCGCGCGAGCGCTGGTGACCGAGGGCAAGCCGCTGGATGCGCGGGGCGCGCTGGCCTGCGGCCTGGTCACGCAGGTCATCTCCGCAGAAGCGGAGGAGTGGCTCGCCAAGTCGACGGCGATCGCGCCCGTGGATCGAGAGACGTTCGCCGCGATTCGCGTGGTGATCCGGGCGCAGCTACAGAAGGAGGATGCGCAAAGCCTTGATCGTTCCGCGGCGCGTCCCGGCCTCAAAGCCCGGATCGAGGCCTACATCGAGCGCGCCCGCGCGCCGCGTCACTAGCGCTCGGTCGCGGCAAGCCGTAGCCCCAGGCCCACCAGCACGGCCCCGCTGGCGCGATTCACCCAGGTGAGCGCACGCGGCGAGCGCAGCACGCGCTCCGCGAGGCTGCCCGCGGCGAGCCCCACGCCCACCTTCACCGGCAGCGCCATGGCCGCGTAAAGCACTCCGAGGAAGACCAGGTCGCGGGTGGGATTCGCGCTCGCC
>JBBQBW010000549.1:0-2492 GCA_038318025.1 Burkholderiales bacterium
CGCGAGGTCGAGGAGCACTCGGCGCCGAGCACGCCCGTCATTTATGAGATCGTGCGACGCTTCGGCGAGGAGGAGATGCGCCGCCCGGCGCTGTCGCTCTGGTGGTCGGGCGTGGCCGCGGGACTGTCGATCAGCTTCTCGGTGCTCGTGCAGGCGGTGCTGCTGCTGCACCTGCCCGATACGCCGTGGCGCCCCCTGCTGGTGGCCCTGGGCTTCCCGGTGGGATTCCTGATGGTGGTGCTGGGGCGCCAGCAGCTCTTCACGGAGAACACCATCACCATGGTGCTGCCGTTCATGGCCGAACCGAGTGCGCGCAACCTCACCCTGCTCTCGCGCATCTGGGGGATCGTGCTGCTGGCAAACGTGGCGGGCTCGCTCGGGGCGGCGCTCTTCTGCACCTTCACCCCGGTGATCTCGCCCGAGGTGCGCGAATCCATGGTGCGCGTCGCGCAGCACGGCGTCGAGTTCGGCTGGATGGAGCTCGTGTTCCGCGCCATCACCGCGGGCTTCCTGATGGCGGCGATGGTGTGGCTGCTGCCCAGCGCCGAGGGCGCGCAATTCCACGTGATCCTGCTCATCACCTACGTGATCGCCATCTCCGGGTCGGTGCACATCGTCACCGGCAGCATGGAGGCCTTCCTGCTGGCCCTCGACGGCCAGCTGGCGGTGGGCACGCTGCTCGGCGGCTTCATGGCCCCGGTGCTCCTCGGCAACGTGATCGGCGGCACCGCGCTCTTCGCGGTGCTCTCCTACGCGCAGGTCATGAAGGAAATCTAGCGGGCGGCCGGTCTACCCGGCTGGAGTACCAGCCCGCGAGCGCACCAGGTGCTCGTGGCGATCGGGAACACGTGCTGGCGCCACCGGCGCAAGCACGTGGCTCCTCGACTCACTCGCCGCAGAGCAGACCCGCCTACTCCTGCAAGGCGCGCTACTTCTGCTCGAGCTGCCAGCAGAAGCGCAGGTAGTCGTGCCCGCAGGCGTCGCAGTAGATGCGGGCGAATACGTGATGCGGGTCCCGGCACTCGATGAAGCGCTCGAATTGGGATGTGCCGCTGGTTCACTTATCCAGCATATCGCGCATCCCTTTCACCTTGTCGTGCGCTTGCTTAACGCTTTGAAACTGGCGCTCGACAATGGCGCGCGCGGGCGCGGGCAGTTCTTCATCCAACGCTTTCTTGTATTCCTTCACGGCATGATCTTCGCCGGTTTCGCTGGCCGCCAGGATGGCGTGGTCGCCGCCGCCCAGGGCTGATTTCAGATCGATCCAGGTGCGATGTACTGTCGCTCCAACGCTGCCCGTCTTTTCCGGTTCGCTACCCAATGCGCTCACCTGTGGCTGCAGATCAGCGACGAACTGTCCACGGACGCGGCTCTGTTCTAGGCAGAACTCTTTGATCTGTGGCGCCTCGATTTTCTCGGCGGCCTCCTGGTAGCCCTGCTGGCCGTCGCGGTTCATCTCAATCAGACTGTTCAATGTGCTGACCACTTGATTCGGTGTCATCGTAACGTCGCTCATAGTTGTCTCATTCGTTGGAATAAGCGCCGCGTTGCCACGGCAGATTGATGGAGAGCCGCGGCCACTAGCCACTGCCCACGGTTGGGTAGCGCCATCACCCTTGTGCAGATGATGCCGTCGCCGCATCTCATGCGGCGCGGCGTGGCTCACACCCGGAATCCATACCGCTGAAGCGAATGTAACCTGACATGACTACCGACTTCTGTGCGACATCGAACATAACCTTCCGTTCAACGGCGCAACGGCTGTGTGGCGCACCTGCGGGGGAAGACGCGCATCGGCCCCTGGCACCTGGGGCACTCGAGGGGGGCGGCTTCGCAGACCTTGCGGATAAGCCGCGCAGGCGGCCCTGGGGCGCTTGGCAATCTCGCTCACCGCCTCGAGGGGCGCCGCCGCGGACATCGCCGATGATTCCTCAGCCTGCCGGGCCCTTGCCCGTTCTCCTCTACCCGGTTGGAGTACCAGATAACGATAATCTGCGAATTCGCGACCCTAACTCCCCTCCGTACAGGCGGAAACGGGCGCTTGGTATTAGGATGCGACCATGGCTGACGACAAGAACGCCCAACCCGGCATCGCCACCGTCGAGAAGCGCGTCGACGCGATCCAGGCCGTCTTCGAGGCGCGTGGACTCGAGCCCGCGCAGGCGATCGACGAGCAAACGCACCAGGTCGAGGAGCAGTGGCTGCCGCGCAACGGCGCGCGCGTTGTCGCCAAGGCGTGGAGCGATCCCGAATTCCGCAAGCGCCTGATCGCCAATGGCAGGCAAGCCGTGGCGGAGCTGGGCCTGGCGATGCCGAAGCACCACCGGCACCTCGTGGCCCTCGAGAACACGCCTGCGGTGCAGAACGTGATCTGTTGCACGCTTTGCTCGTGCACCGCGTTCACGATCATCGGCCTGCCGCCGGACTGGTACAAGGACCTCGAATACCGCTCGCGTGTCGTGCGCCAGTCGCGCACCGTGCTGCGCGAGATG
>JBBQBW010000550.1:0-2491 GCA_038318025.1 Burkholderiales bacterium
CTACAACCAGGCGCAGATGTCGTCGCTGGGCATTCCACAGATCGCGGTGGTGATGGGTTCGTGCACCGCCGGCGATGAGCGATGAGGCCATCATCGTGAAGAACCAGGGCACGATCTTCCTCGGCGGCCCGCCGCTGGTGAAGGCGGCGACGGGTGAAGTGGTGACGGCGGAGGAGCTGGGCGGAGGCGACGTGCACTCGCGCACCTCCGGCGTCACCGACCACCTGGCCGACGACGACCGCCACGCGCTCGCGATCGCGCGGGAGATCATCCGGCATGTGCCGCAAAGATCGCGCTCTCACGTGGGAGAGGGCCAAAGATCTCCCTCTCCCCTGGGAGAGGGCCAAAGATCTCCCTCTCCCCTGGGAGAGGGCCGGGGAGAGGGTCAGGACCCCCTCTACCCCCTCTCCGACCTCTACGGCATCATCCCCAAGGACCCGCGCCAGCCCTTCGACGTGCGCGAGATCATCGCGCGCCTGGTAGACGGCTCCGAGTTCCACGAGTTCAAGGCCCTCTACGGAACCACACTCGTCACCGGCTTCGCCCACATCCACGGCAAGCCCGTCGCGATCCTCGCTAACAACGGCATCCTGTTCTCCGAGTCGGCGCTGAAGGGCGCGCACTTCATCGAGCTCGCCTGCCAGCGCGGCATCCCCCTCCTCTTCCTGCAGAACATCACCGGCTTCATGGTGGGGAAAAAGTACGAGAGCGGCGGCATCGCCAAGGACGGCGCCAAGATGGTGACGGCGGTGTCGTGCGCGAAGGTGCCGAAGCTCACGGTGATCCTCGGCGGCTCCTTCGGCGCCGGCAACTACGGCATGTGCGGCCGCGCCTTCAACCCGCGCTTCCTCTGGACCTGGCCCAACGCGCGCATCTCGGTGATGGGCGGCGAGCAGGCCGCCAGCGTGCTCGCCACCGTGAAGCGCGACGGCATCGAGCTGAAGAAGGGCACCTGGTCGAAGGGCGAGGAGGAGCAGTTCAAGGCCCCCATCCGCGAGCAGTACGAGCGGCAGGGCCACCCTTACTACGCCTCGGCCCGTCTCTGGGACGACGGCGTGATCGACCCCGCCGACACCCGCCGGGTGCTCGGGCTCGCGCTCGCCGTCTGCGAGAACGCCCCGGCCGAAGACACGAAGTTCGGTGTCTTCCGGATGTAGGACCTGTCGCCCCCGCGAAGGTGGGGGCCCAATCATGGGATCCCCGCTTTCGCGGGGAAGACCAACACGGACCCAAACATGACTACCACCGCACTCGCCATCGAGCACCAGGGCCCCATCGGCCTCGTCACCATGAACCGGGCCGAGCGCCACAACGCCTTCGACGACGCCCTCATCGCCGAGCTCACCGACGCGCTGCGCTCCATGGAGGCCGACGACAGCGTCCGCATGGTCGTGCTTTCCGGCGCGGGCAAGTCGTTCTCCGCCGGCGCGGACCTGAACTGGATGAAGCGCATGGCCGGCTATTCGAAGGACGAGAACCAGCGCGACGCCATGGCGTTAGGGGCGCTCATGCGCACCCTGGCCCACCTGCGAAAGCCCACAATCGCGCGGGTGCAGGGTTCGGCTTACGGCGGCGGCGTGGGACTCGTGGCGTGCTGCGACGTGGCGGTCGCCACCAACGACACCAACTTCTCGCTCTCGGAGGCGAAGCTGGGCCTGATCCCCGCGGTGATCTCTCCCTACGTGATCGCAGCGATCGGCGAGCGTGCAGCGCGCCGCTACTTCGTCACCGCCGAGCGCTTCTCGGCCGCCGAGGCATGGCGCCTGGGCCTGGTGCACGAGATCACCGGCTCCGAGGGCGAGATCGACGACAAGATCGGCGAGATCGCCGACGCGATGCTCGCCTGCGGACCGGTGGCCCAGCGCGAAGCGAAGGAGCTGATCCGCGCGGTGGCCGGTCGTCCGGTGACGAGCGAGCTGATCCAGGACACGGCCGAGCGCATCGCGAAGGTGCGCTCGTCGCCGGAAGGCAAGGAAGGCGTGACCGCGTTCCTCGAGAAGCGCCGCGCCGCCTGGGTGCCCCCGCCCCCGCCCGCCGAGGACATCCTTTCGCGGGAGCCGGCGGGGATCTAGGCCGTCTCCCTTTCCTAAGGTTTGCAGCGGATGAGGTTCATCGCGCTCACGGTCATCACCGTGTCCCCCGCCTGGTTGCGCATCTCGATATGGCTCCTGACGAGCCCGCGGTCGGGCTTGGTGCGCGACTTGCGCGCCTCCAGGATGCTCACCTTCACCGTGAGCACATCCCCTGGACGCACCGGCGCGGGCCAGCGCAACTCGTCGATGCCGGGGGAGCCGAGGCTGGTCTCCGAGTCGAGGTAGCGCGCCACCAGAAGCTTCATCATCAGGCTGGCGGTGTGCCAGCCGCTCGCGATCACGCCGCCGAAGGGGCCCTCGGCCGCCTTCGCCGGATTGACGTGGAAATCCTGCGGATCGTAGCGCCGCGCGAACTCGAGGATATCCGCTTCCGTGACGGACACGCTGCCGAGCTCCTC
>JBBQBW010000551.1:0-2467 GCA_038318025.1 Burkholderiales bacterium
GGAGTCGACCACCGATCGCAGCAGCGTGACGGCCGTGCCGCGGGCGTCGCAGCCCGCCGGCGCGGGCAACCTTCCGTGGCAGGCCATGAGGGCCGCGCCGCTCAATCCCACGGGCATCTTCGCCAACGTGGCGTTCGTGCAGCGCGTCAACACCTCCGGCGGCGTCCCTGCGGCGACCGGCTGCGGCCCCGGCAACGGGGGCGAGGAGGCGCGGGTCGCATTCCGTGCCGACTACTACTTCTACAAGCCGGTGGGCGCGAGCTGACGAGCCGCCTCGTCCGCGCGGCGCCGACTTCGACCTTCGGCGCCGATGGTGCATCCTTCGTACCGACAGCGACGGAGGAGAACACCCATGAAACTCGCCCGCATCGCGATTCTCGCCACGTTCGCATTCTGCGCCAACGCCCTGGCCCAGGGTTATCCGAATCAGGCGGTCACCCTGGTGGTGCCCTTCGCCGCCGGAGGGCCCAACGCCGTGTTGGCCCGCACGCTCGGCGCCTCCATGGGACGAACCCGTGGGCAGGGCATCCTCGTCGAGAATAAGGTCGGGGCAGGGGGCACGATCGCCACGTCTCGCGTGGCCAAGTCGAGCCCCGACGGGTACACGCTCTTCATCCACCCCGAGGCCAAGCAAAGCCCCGCGGGGACTGCGCTCTTGGCTCGCCTCGGAGATCGACAAATGGGGCGTGGTGATCCGAAAGGCCGGCCCCTTCGCCGACTGAGCTGCCCAAAGGAAAACGCGGCCCCCGAGAGGGCCGCGCGTCCTGAAGCAAGTTTCTACCGCGAGATTACAGGGCGCCGCGACGGCCGCGCACCATGCCGTACAGCAGCAGGACCACGATGGCGCCGATCACGGAAGCGATGAAGCCGGCGTTCTCGCTCGGGCCGTAGAAGCCGAGGGCCTGGCCAAGGAACGTCGCGACCACAGCACCCACGATGCCCAGAAGCGCGGTGATGATGAAGCCACCCGGATCACGACCCGGCATGAGGAACTTGGCGACGATACCGACGATGAAACCGATCACGATTGCCCAGATGATAGTCATGGTGTCTCCTTGGGAAAATTCATTTCGAGGAGTCCAATTTGAGGCCGCCGGTCACGGGCGTCTGTTGGACGCCGCTGATTCCCCCGTAGGAAACGAACGACACCGGACCGAAACACCTGATTAAACAAGAAGTTGGGCTTCGTCCTACTCGACGGTAACGGCCTTGGCCAGGTTCCGGGGCTTGTCGACATCGGTGCCGCGACGCAGCGCCGTGTGGTAAGCGAGCAGTTGCACCGGCACGGCGTGGATGATCGGCGAGAGGAGCCCCGCATGCCGCGGGGTGCGGATCACGTGCACGCCCTCGCTCTCCGCGAAATGGCTGTCCAGGTCGGCGAAGACGTAGAGCTCGCCGCCCCGCGCACGCACTTCCTGCATGTTCGACTTCACCTTCTCCAGCAGGGCGTCGTTGGGCGCGATGACCACCACCGGCATCGAGGCATCGACCAGCGCCAGCGGGCCGTGCTTGAGCTCGCCTGCCGGATACGCCTCGGCATGGATATAGGAGATCTCCTTCAGCTTGAGCGCTCCCTCGAGCGCCACCGGGTAGTGGATTCCGCGGCCGAGGAAAAGCGCATGGTCGCGCTGGGCAAACCGCTCCGACCACGCTTGTATCTGCGGCTCCAGGTTGAGAGCGTGCTGGATGCTGCCGGGAATGTAGCGCAACTGGTCGATGGCATCGGCCTCGACCGTGGGAGTGAGCCTCCCGCGCGCCTTCGCCAGCGCGAGCGTGAGAGTGAACAGCGACACGAGCTGGGTCGTGAACGCCTTGGTGGACGCCACGCCGATCTCGGCCCCGGCGCGGGTGTAGAAGACGAACCGCGAGGCGCGCGGAATGGCGCTCTCGCGCACATTGCAGATCGACAGCGTCTGCGCGTGCCCGAGCTCCTTGGCGCGCTTCAGCGCTTCCATGGTATCGAGCGTCTCCCCCGACTGGGAGATCGTGACCACCAGCTGCCGCGGGTTGGGGATCGACTCGCGATAGCGATATTCGTGGCCGAGCTCGATGTTGCAGGGCATCCGCGCCAGGGACTCGATCCACTGCCGCGCCACCATGCCGCCGTAGTAGCTGGTGCCCGAGGCGAGGATCAGCACGGAATCGCACTCACGGAACGCGGCCGCGGCGCCCGCGCCGAAGAGCCCGTCGATGTCGATGCCGCCGTCGACCACGCCCTCGATCGTGTCGGAGACCGCACGCGGCTGCTCGTGAATCTCCTTCTGCATGTAGTGGCGGTAGGGGCCCAGGTCGACCGCGTCGGCCGACAGGGTCGACTTGTGCTCCGCGCGCGTCACCGGCTTGCCGTCGCGGTCCACGATCCGCACCCCGGCGCGGGTGAGCTCGATCACGTCGCCGTCCTCGAGGTACATCACGCGGTCGGTTTCCGAAATGAGGGCCGAGAAGTCGGAGGCGAGGAAATTTTCTC
>JBBQBW010000552.1:0-2462 GCA_038318025.1 Burkholderiales bacterium
CAGGTCGCCACCCCGAGTTACCTGATCGACACCGAGACCTACTCCGCGCTGGTCTCCGCGGGCTTTCGCCGTAGCGGCGCCTTCACCTACCGCCCTTATTGCGATCATTGCCACGCATGCGTGCCGGTGCGCGTGGTGGCGCCGGAGTTCGAGGCCTCGCGCGCGCAGCGCCGCGCGCTCGCGCGCCACGCGAACCTGGAGTCGCGCTACGGCGAGCTCAAGTTCAACGCCGAGCACTACGCGCTCTATCGCCTCTACCAGAGCGAGCGCCACCGCGGCGGCGGGATGGACCACGACAGCCGCGAGCAGTACGCGCACTTCCTGCTGCAGTCCAATGTCGCCACGCGCCTCATCGAATTCCGCGAGGGCGGCGAGCTGCGCATGGTGTCGATCGTGGACGAACTCTCCGACGGAATCTCCTCGGTGTACACGTTCTTCGACCCCACGGTCGAGCGCGCGAGCTACGGCACCTACAACATCCTGTGGCAGATCGAAGAGGCGCGCCGGCGCGGCCTGCAGTACGTGTACCTGGGCTACTGGATCGGGCAGAGCCGCAAGATGAGCTACAAGAACCAGTTCCGGCCCATCGAGGGATTGTCCAGGGGGGAGTGGAAGCGACTCGCCTGACTTTGGTAGTGGCTGGCGGTGGCAGGTCGTCGAGCGCAAGCACCGGTTCACCACGGGGAACACGGAGAACACGGAGGTGGCACGGGGACTGATGGTTATGAGTCTCGAGGAGGCGGCGGACATTTCACGGAGCGTCGCCCAAGATTTCCCCGTGCCACCCCCGTGTTCTCTGTGTTCCCCGTGGTGAATCCCCTGCCCGCACATCAACCACCCCCTATCGCCAGCCACCGTAAATGCTGTACTCCCTAGCCCGCGCAGCGCTCTTCAAGCTCGACCCCGAAGTCGCCCACGACCTCACGCTGAAATCCCTCGCAGCGCTGGGCCCGGGGGCGGCACTCCTCGGCGCCGGCGCCGACGGCAACGAATCGCGGCGCGTCTTCGGCATCGACTTCCCCAATCCCGTCGGCCTCGCCGCGGGCCTCGACAAGAACGGCGAGTACATCGACGCGCTGGGAGCCCTCGGCTTCGGTTTCCTCGAGATCGGCACCGTGACGCCGCGCCCGCAGCCGGGCAATCCCAAGCCGCGCATGTTCCGCCTCGAGGAGCACGAGGCGATCATCAACCGCCTCGGCTTCAACAACCACGGCGTGGGCAAGCTGGTGCGCAACGTCGAGCGCGCGAGCTTCCGCGGCGTGCTGGGCATCAACATCGGCAAGAACTTCGACACCCCCAACGAGCGCGCCGCCGACGATTACCTCGAATGCATGGAGGCGGTGTACGCGTGCGCCACCTACATCACCGTCAACATCTCCTCGCCCAACACCAGGAACCTGCGCGACCTGCAGTCGGCCGAGGCGCTCGATGCGCTGCTCGGCGCGGTGATGGGCAAGCGCGCCTCACTCGCCCAGCGCCACGGCCGCGCCAAGCCGCTGCTGGTGAAGGTGGCACCAGACCTCGACGACGAGCAGGTGGAGGCGATCGCGGCGCTCGCGGTGAAGCACGGCGTCGACGGCCTCATCGCCACCAACACCACCATCGCCCGCACGGCGGTGAAGGGCCACCGCCATGAGCTGCAGGCCGGGGGGCTATCGGGCCGGCCGGTGTTCGCGCCTTCCAACGCGGTGCTGGCGAAGCTCGCGAAGGCGCTGGCGGGGCGCATCCCGCTGATCGGCGTGGGGGGTATCCTTTCCGGCGCCGACGCGCGCGCGAAGGTGGACGCCGGCGCCTCGCTGGTCCAGGTCTACACGGGATTCATCTACCGCGGCCCGGACCTCATCCTGCAAGCGCGCAAGGCCCTGCGTTGATCATCGGGGTGCCGCGCGAGACCAAGCCGGGCGAGCGGCGCGTGGCGCTGCTGCCGGCGGCCGTGCGGGAGCTCACCCACCAGGACCACGACGTGCAGGTGGAGACCCACGCGGGCCGCGCCATCGGCCTCGGCGACGATGCGTACCGCGACATGGGCGCCACCATCGTCACCGCCCGGGACGCCTGGGATGCGGACCTGGTGGTGAAGGTGAAGGAGATGCAGCCCGGCGAGGAGCTGCTCGCGCCGCGCGGCTGCGCGGTGTTCGCGTTCCACCACCTGGTCCACGAACCGGAACGCGCGCGCACCCTGGCCGCCCGCGGCCTCACCGCCATCGCGTGGGAAATGATGCGTGACGGCCGCGGCCACTACCCGCTGCTATCGCCCATGTCGGCCATGGCAGGGCGGATGGCGATCGGGGTGGCGGCAGGACTCCTCGGCCACCCGCCCACACGCGTCCTGGTGCTGGGCGCTGGGCAGGCGGGGCTCGCCGCGGCGCGCGCCGCGCGCACGCCCGCCTCCACCGTGACCGTGGTGGCGCGCTCGGAGAAGTCCCGCGACGCCGCGCGGCGCGAGGCTCACGCAGATAAAA
>JBBQBW010000553.1:0-2453 GCA_038318025.1 Burkholderiales bacterium
CAGCGAGCTGCACGAGCGCCTGGTGGCCAACCTGCGCCTGGGCCTGTCGGTGTTCCTGAACGGCGACGTCGGCAGCGCCCAGACGCTGCTCGCCGAGAAGGAGAAGTTCCGCGACCTCGAGCGCGCCTACCACGACACTCACCTCGACCGCCTCGCGGGCCAGACACTGCAGTCGATCGAGACCAGTTCGCTGCACCTGGACATCATCAGCGACATGCGCCGCATCAACTCCTTCTTCTGCTCCACCGCCTACCCGATCCTCGAGTCGGCCGGGCGCCTGCGCAGGAGCCGCCTGCGCAGCAGCGACGCCACCGGGGCGTTCAAGGCGCAGCCGGGGCTCCCGGGCGAGAGCCTGGCGGACCCGGCCAAGTAGCCCGATGGCGCCCACGCTCGCCGATCTCGGCCGGATCTTCCGCGAGCGCGGGCACCTCGCCTACAGCGGCGAGCCGGTGACCCAGCTCGAGCACGCGCTGCAGAGCGCCCATCGCGCCGAGCAGGACGGGGCGACCCCGGAGCTCATCACCGCCGCACTCCTCCACGACCTCGGGCACCTGCTGAACCTCCAGGGCGAGACCCCCAGCGAGCGCGGCATCGACGACCAGCACCAGTTCTTCGCCGTGCCGTTCCTGCGCCCGCTCTTCGGCGACAGCGTGATCGACCCGATCCGCTGGCATGTGGACGCCAAGCGCGCGCTGTGCGCCCTAGAGCCCGACTACCACGACACGCTCTCGGAGGATTCGAAGCGCAGCCTCAAGCTCCAGGGGGGCATCTTCACCGCCACGCAAGCCGAGGCATTCCTCGCCCGGCCCCACGCGCCGGAGGCGCTGCGGCTGCGGCGCTGGGACGACCAGGCCAAGGTGGCCGGCGCCGCCACGCCGGGCCTGGAGCATTATCTTGGCATCGCGCAGCGCTGCGCCTCCATCGCCTGACCCTTACCGCGGGAAGCCCATGAAGAAGACGAAGAGCGAGACCCAGGACGGCACCGCGATCGTCGAGGCGATCCGCAAATCCACCGCCACCAAGGTGAAGGTGGCGGTCTCCGACATCGACGGCGTGCTGCGCGGCAAGCTCCTCCATCGCGACAAGTTCCTCTCCGCGGTCGACAGCGGCTTCGGCTTCTGCGACGTGGTGTTCGGCTGGGACATGCACGACCAGTGCTACGACAACACCCAGCTCACCGGCTGGCAGCACGGCTACCCCGATGCGATGGTGCGGATCGACCTCAACACCTACCGCACGGTGCCGTGGGACAACAACGTGGCGTTCTTCCTCGGCAACTTCGTGGTAGGCGACGGCAAGCCCCACCCCGCCTGCCCGCGCCAGGTGTTGAAGCGGGTGCTGAAGCGCGCCGAGAAGATGGGCTACCTCGCGATGGTCGGCGCCGAGTTCGAATTCTTCAACTTCGCCGAGACACCCCACACCTGGGCCGAGAAGAAGGGCGTGGGACCCACGCCGATCACCCCCGGCATGTACGGCTACTCCCAGCTCCGCACCAACATGAACCGCGACTACTTCAACGCGCTGATGGACGACATGGCGCTCTTCAATGTGCCGATCGAGGGCCTGCACACCGAGACCGGCCCGGGCGTGTACGAGGCGGCGCTGCAGTTCTCGGAGGCCCTCGAGCAGGCCGACCGCGCGATCCTGTTCAAGACCGGCGCGAAGGAGATCGGCGCTCGCTACGGGATCATGCCGAGCTTCATGGCCAAGTGGAGCGCGCAATACCCCGGCTGCTCCGGCCACCTGCACCAGAGCCTGCAGCGGGATGGCCACAACGCCTTCCACGATCCCAAGGGCCGCCACGGCGGGATGTCGAAGGTGTTCGAGAGCTACCTCGCGGGCCAGCTCGATTCCCTCCTCGGCATGGGCCCGATGCTCTGGCCCACGGTGAACTCGTACAAGCGCCTGGTCGATGGCTTCTGGGCGCCGGTGAAGCCGACCTGGGCGGTGGACAACCGCACCGCGTCCTTCCGCGTGATCCCCGGCTCGTCCAAGTCCTACCGGCTGGAGACGCGCTGCCCCGGGGCCGACATGAACCCCTACCTCGCCGTCGCCGCCGTGCTCGCGGCGGGCCTGGATGGCGTGGAGAAGGGGAAGAAGCTCACGACGAAGCCGATCACCGGCTCCAACCAGGGCGCGGAGAACATCCCGCGCGCGCCGCGCACGCTGATCGAGACCACGCGGCTCTTCAAGGAATCCGACGTGGCGCGCGACTGGTTCGGCGACGCCTTCGTCGACCACTACGCCGCGACGCGGGAGTGGGAATGGCGCCAGTGGCTCGACGCCGTGACCGACTGGGAATTAAAGCGCTACTTCGAGATCATTTAGGAACTACGGCCAAAGCGGAGCACGGGAGAAACAGAAAAAAACGGAAGAGAACGAGCAAAAAAGAAAAAACAGGTATCGGTGGCAAACAGAGAACAGAAACCAAGGGAGGGTTTATTTTAGTGGGT
>JBBQBW010000554.1:0-2440 GCA_038318025.1 Burkholderiales bacterium
GGTCCATCACCCTCCCCCTGCCCCGTCCCAGGGGAGGGGGACGAGAACTCTCCCTCTTCCCTGGGAGAGGGCCGGGGAGAGGGTGCTTCTCACTGCACCTCTTTCAAATAACGCTCGCTGAACGCCTTCTGCGCCTCGGCCATCTTGCCGTAATCCACCGTCTTGGCGCGGGCGTACTCGGCATCGGGCAGGAAGCGCGACTGGGCCTCCTTGGAGATCGCCGAGGCGCGCACCGGGCGCAGATAAGCGTTGGCCCATACCGCCTGGCCTTCGTTCGACAGCAAGTGATCCAGCACCTTCTTCGCGTTCGCCTGGTTCGGCCCCTTGTTCACCAGCGACATCACGTACGGCACCACCACCGTTCCCTCGGCGGGGATCACGAACGCCACGTTGGCCTTGTCCTTGTACTTCGCCCGGTAGGCGTTGAAATCGTAGTCGAGGAGGATGGGGATCTCGCCCGACAGCACGCGTGCGTACGAGGTCTGCTTCGGCACGATGGGATCGTTCTTCTTCAGGTCCTTGAACCACGCGATGGCGCGGTCGAAGTTGTCGAGCGATCCGCCGAGCGCCTGGTTCACTGCAACGGCACCGACGTAGCCCACGAAAGCGCTCGCAGGATCGAGGTAGCCGATCATGCCCTTGTATTCGGGCTTGGCGAGGTCCTTCCACGACTTCGGCACGGGCTTGCCGCGCAGCGCATCGACGTTGACCATGAAGCCCAGGGTGCCGGAGTGGATCGTGAACCAGTGGCCCTCGGGATCCTTGAGCCCATCAGGGATGTCGCCCCAGTTCGCCACCTTGTGCGGCGCGGTCACGCCTTCTTTCTTCGCCTGGATGCCGAAAGTGACGCCGAGGTAGGTGATGTCGGCCACCGGGCTCGCCTTCTCCGCCACCAGCTGTGCCAGCGACTGGCCGCTGTTCTTGTTGTCCTGGGGCACCGTGACGCCGGTCTTCTCCTTGATCACCTTCAATTGCGTTCCCCAGTCGGCCCACTCGGGCGGGCAGTTGTAGCAGATGGCGGATTGGGCGGTTGCGACGCCGCTCGCGAATATCGCGAGGGCGCCGATGAGGCAGGCGGCTGTTTTCATCGTTTTCTCCTGGCGGGTTTTGGGGCGGCTTCGACGGCCCGCGTCGAAAGTCCCGTGCGAAGCCGGTGGGGCAACTGGATCGCGGCGAGGCCGCGCTGTTCCTCGAGGCGTGCGGCGAGGAGGTCGAGCGCGCGCGCGCCCATCTCCTTCGACGGCTGCTCGATGGTAGTGAGGGGGGGGTCGACGTACTGCCCGAAGGCGATGCCGTCGAAGCCCACCAGCGAGACGTCGTCGGGGACCTTGAGGGCGAGCGCCCGCAGGTCGCGCATTACGGCGATGGCGAGCAGGTCGTTGGAGCAGAAGAGGGCGGTCGGCGCCAAGGCGCCGCGGAAGATCTCGCGCAGCACGTCGAGGTTGCCCTCGGTATGGCGCGGCATCTCGACGGCGCGGCGCGGCTCGAGGCCGGCCGCCTTCAGCGCATCCCTGTAGCCGCGGTAGCGCTCGGCCGCGCGATCGGAGGCCACCAGCGTGCCCGTCAGCATCGCGATGCGGCGGTGCCCGAGCGCGATCAGGTGTTCCACGGCCTCGCGTGCGGCGGCGCGATTGTCCACGGAGACCGTGAGCCGCCGGCCGCTCGCCATCGGGTTGTAGACGAGCACCGTCGCCACGCGTTCGCGCTCCAGGCGGTCGAGCAGCCGGCTCTTCGCCGCGTTGGCCACGGTGAGGATCAGCCCATCGACGCGGTGCGAGAGCAGCCGTTCGCAGGCCTCGTCCTCCTCGTCGGCGTGATAGTCGGTGGCGGTGAGCACCACGGCGTAGTCGCGCTCCCGCGCCGCGCGCTCGATGCCCTCGAGGCATTCGGCGAACACCGCGTTGGTGAACGTGGGCAGCACCACCCCTACGGTGCGGGTGCGGCCCTCGCGCAAGTTGCGCCCCACCAGGTTGGGACGGAAGCCCAGTCGCGCGATGGCGCGATGCACACGCGTGGCGGTATCGGCACGCACGGTTTCCGGCGCATTGAGCGCTCGCGAGACGGTGGCGACCGAAACCCCGGCGGCGGCGGCGACGTGCTTGATGGACGGGCGGGGCATGGGCGATGGATTGTAAACGTTTACATCCTAGGCGTGTTTTGCGGCAGTTTCATGACGGGGCGTACCAAACCTTAGGGAACCTTAGGGGACAGACCACCAGTTGCGCATGCTGAAACTGGTGGTCTGTCCCCTAAGGTTTCGACGCCCGCGCCTTCAGCTAAGCTTGAGTCCTTCCTTCCGGCGGCAAGACCATGGCCCTCAAGCGAGCTTCCTGGAACCCCGGCACGATCGTCCTGCTGGAGCACGATTCGAAGATCCTGCGCGGCAACGCGCTGCGCGACCCACACGTGCGCAAGCTCGCGGTGTGGCTGCCGGCCGAAT
>JBBQBW010000555.1:0-2430 GCA_038318025.1 Burkholderiales bacterium
CCGAAAGGTCCTGGATCCAGCCCATCCACGGCGCATGGCGCAACTCGATCGAAGCAAGCAACACCCAATAGAGCGCGATGAACACCGGGATCTGCACCACGATCGGCAGGCAGCCGCCGAGCGGGTTGATCTTCTCGGTGCGATACAGCTCCATCATCGCCTGGTTCAGCTTCTGCCGGTCGTCGCCGTAGAGCTGCTTCAACTTCTCCATCTTGGGGGCGAGGACCTTCATCTGCGCCATCGAGCGTCCCGCCTTCGCGTTGAGCGGGTAGAAGACGCCCTTGATCATCACCGTGAGGATCACGATCGACCAACCCCAGTTGCCCACCAGGCTGTGGATCCACTTGAGCAGCCAGAAGAGGGGTGCCGCGATGATCGTGAGCCAGCCAAAGTCGACGACGAGGTCGAGGCCCGGCGACAGCTTCTCCAGCTTCTCGGTTTCCTGGGGCCCGATGTAGACCGGAACCGTGATGCTCCCGGAAGCCCCCGGGGCGATTGTGCCCACCGGCACCTTCACGCCCGCGGTATAACGACTCTCCGCCACCTTGCTGGTATAGAACTCACGATCGACGCCCTCGCGCGGCAGCCAGGCGGAGACGAAGTAGTGCTGGATCATCCCGATCCAGCCGTCGGGCGCACGCTTCGCGTGCACCTGCTTGCCCTTCTCAATGTCCGCGAAATCGACTTTCTCGAACTTGGCCTGGGCCGTGTACACCGCGGGGCCGGTGAAGGTGGTCACGCCGGCGAAGGCGTTGGTCTGGGCCGCTTCCTCGGTTGGCGCATTGGCGTCGCGCATGAATTGGAAATACGCCACCGGAGCGAGCGGCTTGTCCGAGGCGTTCTTCACCTCGTAGGAGACGTCGATCACGTAGCTGCCGCGGCGGAAGGTGTATTTCTTCAGCACCTCGGCGCCGGCCGCGTCGCGCGCCTTGAGGACCACGTCGAGGCTATCGGACTGCGGGCCGAGGACGTATTCGCGCTGCGTCGCCTCGTAGGGCGCGAGGTGCGTGGGCAGGCCCTCACCCAACAAGCCCGACTGCGCTACGAAATAATGGCCGGGGCTCGGCTCCATTAACGTGAGCGGCTTGGAACGGTCCTTCGCCGAGAACACCTTCTGCATCGTCACCCGGCGGATATCGCCGCCCTGGGTGTTGAGCTCCACCTCGAAGACATCGGTCTTCACCACCACCCGGGAGCCGGGCACCGCTGCCGGGGCCACGGGGGCGACGGGAGGTGCGCCCGGCGCCGCGGCGGCCGGCGGGCGGCTGGCCGTTGGTACCGAAGGCTCGCCCAGCTTCGCCAAGGGCGGAGGCACCCCCGCCACGGTGCTGGCCGCGGGGGGCACCGCCGGCACCTTGGGGGCATTGTGCTTCTGCCACGCGTCCCAGAGGAGCATCGCGGAGAACGAGAACACGACGAGGGCGATGAGGCGTTGGGTATCCATCATGGGTGCGGCGATCTCACGGTACGGGGTCGAATCCGCCCGCGTGCCAGGGATGGCAACGCGAGATCCGGCGCAGCGCGAGCCACGAGCCGCGCCGGCTGCCGTGGCGCTCGAGAGCTTCCATGGCGAATTCGGAACAAGTGGGTGTGAATCGGCACTGGCGACCCCACCAGGGGCTGAGTGCCAACCGATAGAAACGAATCAGGCCCAGCAACAACCGCTTCACTTCGCGGGGCTCCGGGCCAGCTGGTCGAGCAGGGTGCGGACCTCCTGCACGACGGAGGAGACGGACTGTGCATCCACCTTCTCGCGAAGCGTCACGACGCAGTCGAGGCATAGGGCCTTCACCGCATGGGTGCGAAACGCCTCCCGGATTCCCCGCTTCACGCGGTTGCGGTGAACTGCGGAGCGAACCAGGCGGCGCGTGAGCGCGATGCCCAGGCGCGAGACGCCGGGCACGGAGGCGACATGGAGGATTGCGAGGCGGCCGCGCAGCTTGCGGCCCGATCGAAGCGGGTCCGCGAAGGAACCGGGCCCCGAGAACCGGTGGCGCCGCGAAAAGCCCTCGATGCGGGCGCTGCGCGGCATCACGCCGACCTTAGACGGCGACGCGCTTGCGGCCCTTGGCGCGGCGCGCGTTGATCACGGCTCGACCCGCGGCGGTTTTCATCCGCACACGAAAACCGTGGGTCTTCTTGCGGTGGGCGGTCGACGGCTGGTAGGTGCGTTTCATTTGGGTTGTGCTCGCGTAAAAAGATAATGCACTGCGGGAAACCCAAAATTATAGCGGATTCAAGGCCCGAGCGCCATCGAATCATCTCCGTCCCACCCCCTCGCGCCTGTGGATAACCCGCCCCGTTCAGAGTAAAATTTGGTCTCAATTCCCCCTCCCCGCCCCGCTCCCTCGTAAGGCCCCGTTCTCGCCCATGGATTCGCTTTGGCCGTCGCTCGCCGCCGAGCTCAAGAAGGAGCTGCCGGCGCAGCAG
>JBBQBW010000556.1:0-2424 GCA_038318025.1 Burkholderiales bacterium
GGTGCCCCTGGTGGCGGCCGGCACGCCTAGAAGCGCGTGGTGGTGGATACCGTCGCTCTATTTTGGCCAGGGCATTCCCTACGTCGTCGTGATGACGCTCGCGGTCATCATGTACAAGAACCTCGGCATCTCCAACACCGACATCGCGCTCTACACCAGCTGGCTGTACTTGCCGTGGGTGGTGAAGCCGCTCTGGTCGCCGCTCGTGGACATGCTGCGCACCAAGCGGTACTGGATCGTCACGATGCAGCTCGCGGTCGGCGCGGGCTTCGCGCTGGTGGCCCTCACGCTGCCGATGCCGCACTTCTTCCAGATGACGCTCGCCGCCTTCTGGCTGCTCGCCTTCAGCTCGGCCACCCACGACATCGCCGCCGACGGGTTCTACATGCTGGCGCTCGAGGAGCACCAGCAGGCCGCCTTCGTCGGCGTGCGCAGCACGTTCTACCGCGTCGCCACCATCGCGGGACAGGGCGGGTTGGTGTTCGTGGCCGGCAAGCTCGGGGAGCACAGCGGCAACGCGACGCTCGCCTGGTCGATCGTCTTCTCGATCCTGGCGGCGATGTTCTTCGCGCTCTTCGTGTATCACCGGATCGTGTTGCCGGTGCCAGCAAGCGACCGGCCGTCGGCGCAGGGAGACGACGCGGTGGGCGGGTTCTTCGCCGCCTTCGCCTACTTCTTCCGTCGCGACGGCATCGGCGTGATCCTCGCCTTCCTGCTTCTATTCCGCTTTGGTGAGGCGCAGGCATTGAAGCTCGTCGCACCGTTCCTGCTGGATCCGCCGGCGAAAGGCGGCCTCGGCCTCACTACGGCCGACGTCGGCCTGGTTTACGGAACGATCGGCGTGATCGCGCTGACGCTCGGCGGCCTGCTCGGCGGCTATGCGATCTCCCGCCACGGGCTCAGGCGCTGGCTGTGGCCGATGCTGCTCGCGATCCACTTGCCGAACCTGGCGTTCGTGTACCTGGCGTACGCGATGCCCTCGAACATCTATGTGATCACGACGGCGATCGCGGTGGAGCAGTTCGGCTACGGCTTCGGGTTCGCCGCCTACCTGCTGTTCATGATCATGGTGGCGGGAAGCCAGGCGGGCGGTCGTCACAAGACGGCGCACTACGCGATCTGCACCGGATTCATGGCGCTGGGCATGATGCTACCGGGCATGGCGAGCGGCTGGATCCAGGAGCAGCTGGGCTACGCGCACTTCTTCGTATGGGTGTGCATTGCGACGCTGCCGTCGCTCGCCGTGACCGCCCTCCTCCGCATCGACCCGGAGTTCGGCCGGAAAGGCCGCCACAGCGCCTGACATGCAACGCCTCGCCTCCCTCGACGCGTTTCGCGGCTTCGCCATCGCCAGCATGGTGCTGGTGAACAACCCCGGCGACTGGAAGCACCTCCATCCACCGCTCACCCACGCCCCGTGGCACGGGTGGACCTTCACCGACCTGGTATTCCCGTTCTTCCTGTTCGCCGCCGGCGTGGCGATGGCAATTTCCATCGACCGCCGCGTGAAGGCGGGAGGCCGGCAAGGGCTGGTGCGCGACCTCGCGCGGCGCGCGGCGGTGATCTTCGCGGTCGGCCTCGCGCTGAACCTCTTTCCCGCGTTCGATTTCTCCACGGTCCGGATTCCCGGCGTGCTGCAGCGAATCGCGCTGTGCATCCTCGCGGCGGCACCGCTCGCGGTCCATGCCGGCAACCGGGCGATCGTCCTCTGGATCGTCGTCCTGCTCGCCGCCTACGCGGTTCCAATGCTCCACGTGCCGGTGCCGGGGCCCGATGGCGTGGTGGCCGCGGGGCTCCTCGAGCCGGGGCGCGACTTCGGGGCGTGGCTCGACCGCCAGCTCCTCGCCGGGCACCTGTGGGCGCAATCCCGCACCTGGGACCCGGAGGGGCTCGCGAGCACCCTGCCCGCGATCGCGAGCCTGCTCTTCGGCGTGCTCACGGGGCGCGCGCTCCTCGGCGCACGACCCGGGCTCGCGGCGTCCGGCGCGATGCTCGTTGCGGGTGTCGTGGCCGTCGTTCTCGGGCTCGCGCTGGATGCGGCGCTGATGCCGATCAACAAGAACCTCTGGACGGTTTCCTACTGCGTGTTCATGACCGGCGCCTCGCTCATCGCCTTCGCCGCCGTTCACGCGGCGCTGGATGCCGCGCCCTCGGTCGCGCTGCGGGAGGGCGCACGCAAAGCGCTTTTGCCGCTCACCATCTTCGGCATGAACGCGCTCTTCCTCTTCGCGCTGTCGGGATTCGTGGCGCGCCTGCTGGGCGTGATTCGCGTCCAGGGTGACGGCGGCACGGCGGTAACCCTGAAGGCCTGGCTCTACGCCCCGCTGCAGGCCCTGCCCCTCGCCCCGGAGAACGCGTCCCTCGCCTTCGCGATCGGGTTCGAGGTTGCCATGTTCGCCGTGGCCTGGCTCATGTGGAGGAAGC
>JBBQBW010000557.1:0-2421 GCA_038318025.1 Burkholderiales bacterium
CCCGTACAGGGTCCAAGGGCGCTCGCGTGCATGGCGCAGCGCAACCGCCAGCCGTTCTCGGTGTTATAATCTGGTAATGGGCATCGCGTCGGGAAAGCCGGTGGTGTGCATCGTCACGCCGGGCACGAAGGCCGCGAACAACGGCAACTGGCGCACGGCCGACCGATGGGCGCGGATGCTCCGTGGGCGCTTCCGGGTCATTCTACAGACGCAGTGGGAGGGAGCGCCGTGTGATGCACTGGTGGCGTTGCATGCCCGCAAGAGCGCGCCTTCCGTCGCCGCATTCCGCGAGCGGTTTCCCTCGCGCAAGCTGGCCGTGGTCCTCACCGGCACCGACCTCTACAAGGACCTGCCGGGCGATCGCGACGCCGTCGCCTCCCTCGATATCGCGGACCGCATCGTGGTGCTGCAGGACCACGCGCCCACGCTCCTCGCCTCCGCCTGGCGCGCGAAGGCCGAGGTGATTTTCCAGTCGGCGGCGACGGTCGCCCACCGGGATGCCGCGCCCGAGCGCCTCGATTGTGTCGTCGTGGGCCACCTGCGCGCCGAGAAGGATCCCCTCACCCTCTTCGCCGCCATCCGAGCGCTGCCCCCCGGGCTTGCGATCCGCATCCGCCATGTCGGCGAGGCGCTGGATGCGGACCTCGGCCGCGCCGCGGAGAAACTCGCCCGCGAAGAGCCGCGCTACCGTTATTCCGGAGGCCTTGCGCACGGGCTGGTGCGCTCCACGATGGCCGCGTCGGACCTGCTGGTGCATCCCTCGGTGGTGGAAGGCGGGGCCAACGTCGTGGTCGAGGCGATCACTTGCGGGGCCGCCGTGGTCGCGAGCCGGATCTCCGGGAATATCGGGATGCTCGGCTCCGACTCCCCGGGTTACTTCGAGCCCGGCGACGCCGCCGGGCTCGCACGTATGCTGGCGCGCGCCTGCGAGGAACCGGCCTTCCTGCGCGCGCTCGCCGCCCATTGCCGCAAGCGCCGCGCCCTCTTCGCGCCGGCTCGCGAGGCGCGGGACGTTCGCCGCCTCGCGGCACGTCTGCTGCCCTGAGGGGCGGCGGTAGAATCGAACCTGACAAAACGAAGGAGTGGCACCATGGACATGCAAGTTCGCCTCACCCAGTTCAGCCACGGAGGCGGGTGCGGCTGCAAGATCGCCCCGGGAGTGCTCGAGCAGATCCTCGCCAAGTCGGCGCCGGGACTGATCCCCAAGCAGCTGCTGGTGGGCATCGAGACCGCCGACGACGCCGCGGTCTACCAGCTGAACGAGCGCCAGGCGATCGTGGCGACCACCGACTTCTTCATGCCGATCGTCGACGACCCGTTCGATTTCGGCGCCATCGCCGCGACCAACGCGATTTCCGACGTGTATGCCATGGGCGGCCAGCCGCTCTTCGCCCTCGCCCTCGTCGGCATGCCGGTGAACCAGCTGCCGCTCGAGGTGATCCGCAAGATCCTGGAAGGCGGCGAATCGGTATGCGCGCGCGCCGGTATCCCCATCGCCGGCGGCCACACCATCGATTCGGTCGAGCCCATCTACGGCCTGGTCGCCATCGGCCTCGTGGATCCGAAGAACTTGAAACGCAACGCGGGTGCGAAGGTCGGCGACCGGCTGATCCTCGGCAAGCCCCTCGGCGTCGGCATCTACAGCGCGGCGCTGAAGAAGGGGCGCCTCGACGACGCCGGCTACAAGGCGATGATCGCCAGCACCACGCGCCTCAACACGCCCGGCACGAAGCTGGGCGCGCTCGATGCGGTCCATGCGCTCACCGACGTGACCGGTTTCGGCCTCCTCGGACACCTGCTCGAGATCGCCAAGGGCTCGGGGGTCGCGGCTCGCGTCTCGTGGAAGGACATCCCGCTGCTGCCGGGCGCCCTCGATTTCGCGCGCGAGGGAATTCTCACCGGCGCCTCCGGTCGCAACTGGACGGGGTATGGCGATCGCGTCCGAATGGCCGCGGGATTGGGCGAATCCGAGAAAGCCGTCCTCACCGACCCCCAGACGAGCGGCGGCCTGCTGGTGGCCTGCTCGCCGGAGGCGTGCGACGCGGTGCTGCGCATCTTCCGTGACGAGGGCTTTGGCGACGCGGCCATCATCGGCTCGGTCGCCGCGGGCCCATCCGAGGTCACGATCGAATAGAGGAATCGGCATGAACCCGCGCGCCAGAGGAACCCCGTCCCACCCGCAGCCCGCCCCCGTCGAAGGCAGCCTGCGGCAGCGCTTCCGCGCCATTCGCTCGGTCTCGCGCGCCCTCGCCGCCCCGCTTTCGCCCGAGGATTGCGCGATCCAGTCGATGCCCGACGCAAGCCCGGTGAAGTGGCACCTCGCGCACACCACGTGGTTCTTCGATCGCTTCGTGCTCCAGGCTCTGGGGTTGCCCGCGGTCCGTGCGGAGTACGACTACCTCTTCAATTCCTACTATGACG
>JBBQBW010000558.1:0-2416 GCA_038318025.1 Burkholderiales bacterium
GAAGAGCCGTCCACCGGGAATGTCGCCCTCGGCGCCGCGCGACAGCGACACCAGCCGGTTGTTGGAGTCGCCCGCGATCGCCGCAGCGAGCGCCGCTCCCAGTCCTTGCGTGGTGCCGGTGACGACGTAGAGGTTCATCGCGCCATTATGGGGGAGGCGCTCGGCGCCTTTCCGCGCGCCAGCGGCGCCAGCGCGAGATCCATTCGCGAAAGCGCACCTCGAGGCGGTCGCAGGCGCGCGCGACCGGGCGCGACTCCTGCGCCAGCATCGTCACGCCGAAGCCCACGATGAGCCAGCCCGGACCCGGCAACGGCACGAGTACCAGGCCGACCAGGACAATCACGATGCCCGCGCCGCAACGCGCGAAGCGCTCGGCGGGCGCGCGCTCGAGGCACTTCACGCGCTCGTAGCGCTCGCGAAAGCGCGCCCCCGGGGCGCTCGCCCGGAACTCCTCCCACTCGCGGCGCAACTGGTCTCGCATTCCCATCGGACCGGCCGATCCTCGTGCGTTCTCGTGGTACAAAGTAAGCCTTCGACACGGGCACGGCAAGCGGCAGCATGGCGCAAGAATCGAAAGGCGCGGTGGTGGTCACCGGCGGCGGGCGCGGCATTGGTGCTGCCACCGCGAAGCTCGCCGCGCAGCGCGGCTATCGCGTGTGCGTGAACTATCGCTCCAATGCCGCGGCCGCCGAGGCGGTGGTGGCGGGAATCCGCGCCGGTGGCGGCGAGGCCCTCGCCGTTGCCGGCGACGTGGCGCGGGAAGCCGACGTGCTCCGGCTCTTCGACGCGGCGGCGCGGCTCGGCCCCCTCGCGGCGCTGGTCAACAACGCCGGGGTCCTCGAGCGCCAGGGCCGCCTGGACGAGATGGACGCGTCGCGGTTCGAGCGCGTCTTCGCCACCAACATTACCGGCTCGTTCCTGTGCGCCCGCGAGGCGGTGCGGCGCATGTCGACGCGCCACGGGGGCCCGGGCGGCTGCATCGTGAACGTCTCCTCGATCGCCGCTCGCCTCGGCGCCCCCGGCGAGTACATCGACTACGCGGCCTCCAAGGGCGCCATCGACACGCTCACCATCGGTCTCGCGCGCGAGGTCGCGGAAGAAGGCATCCGCGTCAACGCCGTGCGCCCTGGCGTGATCTACACCGAGATCCACGCCTCGGGCGGCGAGCCCGGGCGCGTCGAGCGCGCGAAGGAAGCCGTGCCGATGAAGCGCGGCGGCGAGCCCGAGGAAGTAGCCCGCGCTATCCTATGGCTCCTGTCCGCGGAAAGCAGCTATTCCACGGGCACCTTCATCGATGTCTCCGGAGGCCGTTGAGGATGCCGCGCGAGCAGCTCCCCGAGAACCTGTACCGCTTCGTCCTGGTGAGCATCCCGTCGGTGCCTTACCTGGAAGCCCTGCTGGTGTTCCGCGGCCTGCAGGGCGCCGGCCTCACGGTGCGCGAGCTCGCGGCGCGCCTCTACATGCCGGAAAAGCCCGCGTTCGACCTGCTGGTCGCGCTTCGCGACGCGGGCATCGTCGAAGCGGTAGCCGGCGGGGACACGCATCGGTATGCGGCCGCCGGCGACCTTGCGGCCACGCTCGACCAGCTTGCGGCGCACTATTCGCGCGACCTGATCAGGGTGACCGAGGTGATCCATTCGAAGACCGATCGCAAGGCGCATCAGTTCGCCGACGCGTTCAAGTGGAAGAAGGAATCCTGAGATGGCGGCCTTGATCTACGCGCTCTGCGCGCTCACCTGCCTCGCGTCTGCGTTTCTCCTCCTCCGCGCCTGGATCCGGTCGCGCACGCCGTTGCTCTTCTGGAGCGGGCTCTGCTTCGTGTTCCTGGCGGCCAGCAACCTGTTCCTGGTGCTCGACCGGGTCATCTATCCCGACATGGACCTCTCCCCGATGCGCTTCGGGCTCGCCCTCGTCGGCCTCCTGCTGCTCCTCTACGGCCTGATCATGGAGACCGACTAGCATGAACACCCTGCTCGCCGGCGGCATCGCCACCGCCTCGCTCATCGCCGGGCTCTTCTTCCTGCGCTTCTGGCGCACGACCCGCGACCGTTTCTTCCTCTTTTTCGCGCTGTCGTTCCTGATCGAGGGCTTGAACCGCTTCGCGCTGTACGCCCTCGCGGGACTGAACGACGGCGAGCCGATCTACTACCTGATCCGCCTCGTCGCCTACGGCCTCATCCTCGCGGCGATCATCGACAAGAACCGCAAAGCCGCGCGATGACCATCCGCACCGGGCGCGAAGGCGCCATCGCCACCATCGCCATCGACCGCCCGCAGAAGCGCAACGCCATTACCGCGGAGATGTACGACGCGCTCGCCGCCGCCATTGCCGCGGCCGAGGCCGACGCGGGGGTGCGCGTGATGCTGCTGCACGGGACTCCCGAGGCCTTCACCGCGGGCAACGACCTCGACGACT
>JBBQBW010000559.1:0-2395 GCA_038318025.1 Burkholderiales bacterium
CCTCGACGTGCCGGTGCGCCCCCAGCGCGGCCAGCTCATCGTCACCGAGAAGACCGCGCCCTTCCTGCACTATCCCATCGCCACCGTCCGCCAGACCGACGAGGGCGCGGTGATGCTCGGCGACTCTCAGGAAGAAGCGGGCCTCGATCCCACCGTCGGGCACGCGGTGCTCGCCGTGTTGGCCGACCGCGCCCAGCGCATGTTTCCGCGCCTGGGCTCGCTCAACATCGTGCGCACCTGGGCGGCGCTGCGCGTGATGACGAAAGACGGCTTCCCGGTCTACGACCAGTCCACCGAGTGCCCGGGGGCGTTCGTGGCCACGTGCCACAGCGGCGTCACCCTCGCCGCGGCGCACGCGCTCGACCTCGCCGACCACATCGCCGCGGGCGCGTTGCCCGCCGAGGCGTTCCACGCGTTCAGCTCCAGGAGGTTCCATGTTCAGAAGGCTGCATGAGGACAGCGCCGTCGTGCGCCTCACCCTCGATGGTCGCCCCATCGAGGCGCGCGCGGGCGACACCGTCGCCGCGGCCCTGCTCGCGGCCGGCATCGACACCTGCCGCACCACGCCGGTGTCCGGTGCGCCGCGTGCGCCCTATTGCATGATGGGCGTCTGCTTCGATTGCCTGGTGACGGTGGATGGAGTGGGCAATCGCCAGGGTTGCCTCGTGCCCGTGGCCGAGGGCATGGCGGTCGCGATCCAGCGCGGCAAGCGCGAGCTCGGCGCATGACCGGGCCGATTCGCGACGAGTACGACGTGGCGGTGATCGGCGCGGGCCCCGCGGGGCTCGCCGCGGCGGCGCTCTGCGCGCGGGCGCGGCTCTCGACGGTGGTCTTCGACGAGCAGCCCGCCCCCGGCGGACAGATCTATCGCGGCATCACCACGACCCCGGTGCAGGATCGCGCCATCCTCGGCGCCGACTATTGGCAGGGCGAGAAGCTGGCGCGTGAATTCGCCGCGAGCGGCGCGCAGCACGTGCCGGGCGCCACGGTGTGGAGCCTCACCCCCGAGCGCGAGATCGGCGTCTCCATGGGCGGGGGATCGAAGCTGGTGCAGGCGACCTACGCGATCCTCGCCACTGGCGCGCTCGAGCGTCCGTTCCCGATTCCCGGGTGGACGCTGCCGGGCGTGATGACGGCGGGGGCGGCGCAGGGGATGCTCAAGGCCTCGGGGCTCGTGCCCTCGGGGCGCACGGTGCTCGCGGGCAGTGGGCCACTCCTTTGGCTCCTCGCATGGCAGATGCTCAACGCGGGCGCCAGGCTCGACGCGATTCTCGATACCACGCCCGCCGAGAGCCGCCGCGCCGCATGGCCGCACGCGCTGGGCTTCGCCTTCTCGCCGTACTTCGCCAAGGGCCTGCGCCTCCTCGCCGGGGTGCGGGGCAAGGTGCCGGTGATCAAGGATGTCGTGGAGCTCGAGGCCGAAGGCGAGGGCCACGTGGCAGCGGTGCGTTATCGCACCGCGTCGGGCCTCACCGCCTCGATCGCCGTCGACAACCTGCTGCTGCACCAGGGCGTGGTGCCGAACGTGAACCTCGCGATGTCGGTGGGCATCGAGCATCGCTGGGATGACGCGCAGCTGTGCTGGGCCCCGGTGCTCGGCGCCTTCGGCGCCTCCTCGGTGCCGGGCATCTACGTCGTGGGCGACGGCGCCGGGATCGCCGGGGCCCAGGCGGCGGCCTGGCGCGGGGTGATCGCCGCGGCCGACGTGGTGCACGTGGTGAATCCCGCAGCCGCGAAGACCGGCGCCACGCTCGCCGCCTCGGCGCTGAAGCGCTTCCAGCGCGGCCGGCGTTTCCTTGATGCCTATTACCGGCCGGCGAAGCAGTTTCGCCAGCCTGCGGGCGACACGATCGTGTGCCGCTGCGAGGAGGTGACCGCGCGCCAGGTCACCGAAACCGTGGCACTCGGCTGCCCCGGCCCGAACCAAATGAAGTCGTTCCTGCGCTGCGGCATGGGCCCGTGCCAGGGGCGTCTCTGCGGCCTCACGGTCACCGAGCTGATCGCTGAGGCGCGCGGCGTGACCCCGCAGGAAGTGGGCTACTACCGGATCCGTCCGCCGGTGAAGCCGATCACCGTGTCGGAGCTGGCCGCGCTTCCGAAGACGGAAGCGGCGGTCAAGGCCGTGGTGCGCGTCTAGCGTGCATACCGCCGACGTCGTGGTGATCGGCGGCGGGCTGCATGGCTGCTCGGCGGCGCTGCACCTCGCGATGCGCGGCCTGTCGGTGCGCGTGATCGAGAAGGACCACGCCGGACGCCACGCCTCGGGCGTGAACGCGGGTGGCGTGCGACGCCTCGGCCGCCATCTCGCCGAGGTGCCGCTTTCGGTCGCGTCCCTCGAGCTGTGGCATCGCATCGAGGAGCTGGTCGACGACAAGTGCGGCTTCGAGAGCCCGGG
>JBBQBW010000560.1:0-2387 GCA_038318025.1 Burkholderiales bacterium
GCCCTTGGAGACGATGACGAAGCCGTCGGCCACGTGGCGCGCGTCGGACTCCACCAGCACCGCGGTCAACCCTCCCAGGTCGAGGTCCGACTCGACCCGAGTCGGCGCGTCGTCGGCGAACTCGATGCAGGGGCGCGCGCGCAGCGCCTCGCGCTCCAAGCTCGCGGTGGCGAGCTCGAGCCACGCGCGCGAGACCACGCCGCGCAGGCCCGGGCCCATGACCGGGATGGCGGCGAGGGCGGGGTCGGCGGCGAAGCGGTCCAGCGCCTCGCCGAGCGGCGCGTGCGGCGTGACCGCATCCACGGCACGCACGAAATCGTGGGCGGTGGGCTCGGTGCCCGCGCGCACCCGCGCCACCGGGACCACCGGCAGGCGCGCATCGACGAACGCGAGCTGCGCCTCCGGGGGCAGCACCCCGGTGGGCTCTTCCGCGGGCCGCCCGATGAACCAGCCCTGCCCGCACGCGATGCCGATGTCCTTCACCACGCGGAAGTCGTCGGCGTTCTCGATCCCCTCGGCGATCACGAGCGAGCCGCAGCTTTCGGCGATGCCCTGGATGGCGCGCAGGAACTGCACCTTTACCGGATCGCCCGCGATGCCGGCCACGAAGTGCTTGTCCGCCTTCACGAACTCGGGCTTGAGCTCCGACCAGAGGCGCAGGCTCGCGAACCCCTCGCCGAGGTCGTCGATGGCCACCCGGAAGCCCATCGCGCGATACAGCATCAGCGACTCGTGCACCAGGCGGAAGTCGTAGGTGGGATAGTCCTCGGTGAGCTCGATCACCACGCGCTCGGGCTCGAGCCCGAGGTCACGCAGGAAGCGCCCGGCGCGCTCCTGGCTGAAGCCGCGCTGCATGATCAGCTGCGGCGATATGTTGAGGAAAAGGCTGCCCTCGATGTGGCTCGCCGCGAAAGTGCGCAGCACTTCCTGGATGCACACGATGTTGAGCTCGAGCGAGCAGCCCTCCTCGTGCGCCGCGGCAAAAAGCTGGCCCGGCGTCTGCAGGAGCGAACCCTGCGGCCCGCGCACCAGCGCCTCGTGTCCGAGCATCCGCCCCTCGCGAAAACCGAAGATCGGCTGGAACACCGTGGAGAGGCTGCGCTCCTCGAGGATCCGGCGCAGCTGCAGGGCCACGTCGCGCCGGATCTGGGTGACCTGCTCCCTCACGCGCGCGGCCCCGCCTTCACGACCTCACGCAACGCCGTGCTTCCTGAACCAGTCGAGGGCGCGCTTCCAGCCATCGGTGGCCGCTTCCTTGCGGTACGACGGCCGGTAGTCGGCGTGGAAGCCGTGGGGCATCTCGGGGTAGGTATGGATCTCCGAGGGCTTGACAGCGGACTTCAACGCAGCGCGCATGCGCTCGACGCCGTCGTTGGGGATGCCGGGATCGGCGCTGCCGTACAGGCCGAGGACCGGCACCTGGATCTGCGCCACCACGTCGATGGGATTCTTCGGCTGCAGCTCCCCCGGCGCGCCCTCGACGCGCCCGTACCACGCGACGCCGGCCTTCAGCTTCGGGTTGTGCGCGGCGTAGAGCCACACGATGCGCCCGCCCCAGCAGAAGCCGGTCGCCGCGAGCTTGCTGGCATCGCCGCCGTTCTTCGCCGCCCAGTCCGCCGTGGCGTCGAGGTCCGCCATCACCTGCGCGTCGGGCACTTTGGCGACAATGGGCCGGATCTCGTCGATGTTGGCGAGCTTCGAGACATCGCCCTGGCGCGCGTAGAGCTCGGGCGCCACGGCGAGGTAGCCGGCCTTGGCGAAGCGGCGGCACACGTCCTTGATGTGCTCGTGCACGCCGAAGATCTCCTGGATCACCAGCACCGTCGGCAGGTTCCTGCCGTTGGCCGGCATCGCGCGATAGGCCGGCATCTCGCCATCCTTCGTCTTCACCTTCACCTCGCCGGCGGTGAGGCCGGTGGTGTCGGTGGCGATGGTGGTCTGGGCGGCGACGGGCTGCACGGCCGCGGCAAAGCCCGTGGCGAGCGTGGTCATGACGAAATCCCTCCGGCTGAACGTGGTCTTCGGCTCGAAATTCACAAGAATCGGATCCTGCGGCGTCACGCGGCCTCCTGTGGGGGCAATGTTGGGGAGTCGGAGCCATTATAGGTTCCGAAAATCGCCCATAAAAAAAGGCGCCTAAGGCGCCTTTTCGATCGAGTGGGGAACGGTCTTCACTCGCCGTAGAGCTTCTGCTTCATCTCGCGACGCTCCTGCGCCTCGATGGTGAGCGTGGCGGTGGGGCGCGCCAGCAGGCGCGGGATGCCGATCGGCTCGCCGGTCTCCTCGCAGAAGCCATAGCTGCCGTCGTCGATGCGGGCGAGCGCCGCGTCGATCTTCTTCAGCAGCTTGCGCTCGCGGTCGCGGGTGCGCAGCTCCAGGGCGTGCTC
>JBBQBW010000561.1:0-2369 GCA_038318025.1 Burkholderiales bacterium
CCGCGCGGCCGAAGGCGATCTCGCCATCGGCGGTGCCGAAGGTGGCATCGGGAGTGCCGTCGGCCAGACGGCGCGCGACCGTCACGCCATCCTCGGAATTGCGCACCACCAGGAACCGGCCGTCCGCCATGCGGGCGAATACGAGGTTCCGGTCGTTGCGGGTCTCGACCAGCTGCACCACGCCCTTGACGCCCAGGGTGATGTCGAGGTCGCCGCCGCGCGCGAGCGCGAGCGCCGGGGCGAGGGCGGAAATGGCGATGGAAAGGGCGAATGCGATGCGTGCGTGGGTCATGCGGAGGCTCCCTGGCCCGGTGCGGCTTCTTGGTATGGCGGCCATTCTAGGGGGCGAAACGCGCCCGGTCGAGGGACTTTGCGCCGGGTCGACGGACTTTGCGCCCAGACAGGGGCCGCGGTCCTTGATCGAGCCGGGCGCTTCTCTCAAGCGGAGGGCGGGATGAGGCGGCTAAGCGGGCGGCGATTCTGCGAGCGACACTCGGCGCCCTCTCGATCAAGGACCGCAAGGCCCCGCCCGAGCTTCCTCCGTCCATTTCCATCGCCACCGCTTGAGAATTGGAGTGGCGCTACGCTGCCCCACGAAACGGTACTGCGGCGCTGCGCTACCCCGCAATGAACGCAAGTCGATAGCGCCGGTCGGGTCGTGACGTGCGGAGAAAGGGCGTCTGTGGGGAGGGGATGCGAATCGTCAGCCACGTTCCACGCATGACACCTCCTACCAACGCCTTTCGACGCGCACCACGGATCCAAGATGAGCACTGACGGTGGCCGCGGGATAGCGCAGCGCCGCAGTACAGTTTCGTGGGGTAGCGCAGCGCCACTCCACAAATAGAGTTGGCGATGGACATGGACGGAGGAAGCTCGGGGGAGGCCTTGCGTGACCTGATCGAGAGGCCGCTGAGTGTCGCTCGCAGGATCACCGTCCGGATAACGACCCACTCCCGCCCTTCGATGGTGAGTAGCGGCCGGCTCGATCAGGTCACGCGGCCTCTGCCCGGGCGCAAAGCCCAACTCACGCCCGCGTCTTCTCCCGAAAGTGCGCCCGGTCGTCATAAAACGCCTCCTCCGAAGTCCGCGGATGCCACCCCGGAATCCCAAGCACCGGCAGTGGGGCCATCGCACGCGGGGAAGTAAACCGCGAGCGCTGCGCAAAGTGCGCCGCCACCAACCCATCGGAGCGCTCCACCTGCGACTCCACCGGGAGCATGAAGAAGAGCTCATCGACCGGCACGAACACCGTCTTGGCCACCATCCCGATATAAGGGTCGAGCGCCTTCTCCGAGAGCGCATGTCCGAAGGCGAGGAAGCGGATGCACCCCTCGAGGTCGGCGCGCCGGTTCCAGAACAGCTCCTTCCACTGGAAGTCGGCGATGAGGCGCAGCAGCTCCGGGGCGCGGCAGGCGACGATGAGGCCGCCCTCGTCGAAGAGCGTGAGCGCATCGCGCTCGGGACTGCGCTCGCGGCTTTCGGCCTCGCCGCGCTCCGCGAGGATCGCGACGTGCTGCGCGTTGATTGCGGCCTTGGCGCGCGGATAGGTGATCCACGCCAGCGCATTGAAGAGGTCGTGCCAGTTGCCGGGCCGGGTCTCGACCTCGCCGGTCTCGTCGACGTGGAGCTCGTAGTAGCTGCGGCGCTCGCGGTCGCCGGGGGCATGGGCGCGGACGAACTTGAGCGGCCTGCCGCGCGCCGTGGTGAGCCCTTCGGCCAGCGCGTTCAGGTCCTCCAGCTCCGGCCAGCGGTCGCGCGGCAGGCGCGCGAGGGCGGATCGCAACGGCTCGAGGATCGGCGAGTCGAGCCGCTCCCCGGCCGCGGCCCAGTCCATCAGCCCGCCAGGCGCCAGGCGATCTTCTGGCCGGCGCGCAGCGGCACCAGGCGCTCGGCGCCGAAGGCGTAATCCTCCGGCACGTCCCACGGCAACTTCTTGAGAGTGATGCGCGCCGTATTGCGCGGCAGGCCGTAGAAGTCGGCGCCGAAGTGGCTCGCGAAGCCCTCCAGCTTGTCGAGGGCGCCGGCGGCCTCGAAGGCCTCGGCGTAGAGCTCGATCGCGGCGTGGGCGGTGTACATCCCCGCGGAGCCGCAGCACCCCTCCTTGGAGGCGCGCGAGTGCGGCGCGGAATCGGTGCCGAGGAAGAATTTCCGATTCCCCGAGGTCGCGGCCTTCACCAGTGCGCGGCGGTGTGGCTCGCGTTTCAGCACCGGCAGGCAGTAGTGGTGCGGCCGGATGCCGCCCGCGAAGATCGCGTTGCGGTTCATCAGCAAATGGTGCGCGGTGATGGTGGCGCCGACGGTTTCGGGCGCGCGCTCGACGAACGCCACCGCCTCGTGGGTGGTGATGTGCTCCACCACGATCTTCA
>JBBQBW010000562.1:0-2366 GCA_038318025.1 Burkholderiales bacterium
TCGCCCGGGTTGGAGCGCCGCAGGTGCACCTTGCCGATCTCGCTGCCGTCGGCGCGCAACGCGTGCAGGCCCACGACCGCGCCGGTGGCCGGGGCCTTGAGGCCCAGCCGCGCGGAGACCGCCAGCGATTGGCCGCGTAACGCGGCGCCGTCGATGGCCTGTCCGATTCCCAGCGGCTTGTGCGACGGGGTGTTGCGGGCGTTCGGGGAGAGCTCCAGCATGCCGCCCCGTACCGCCACCGCGCCCTTCGGGGCCGCATCCGGCTCCTTGACCCACCCCGACGGGGGGTCGCCGCCGCGGGAGAAGTCACCGTTGACCACCACGCTTTGCGCGCGCGCGGCGAGGCCGAGGAGCGCGAGGCAGGCAACCGCGCCGAGCATGGCCAGTCGCGTCCGAAAGGTGTGGAGCATCGTTCGTACCTCAAGTGGAGCGCATCTGGCCGCGCTGGTAGCGCCAATATACAAGTCCGGTCGCGGATGCAACAACACCGGGCAGCTTTGCGCTGACCCCGGCGGCTTGTACACTCGACCCATTCATCCGGCCAGGCATTCGCGATCGGCCGGGGTCCAACCGCGAAACAGCGGCCGCGCACCTGGGAGGCGACTTGGCGATCAAGAAGGTCGGGCTGGGGGGGTTCGGCGTATCCCTCACGGCCACGGAACACGAGGCGGGGCTGCACCTGTCGGTGGAAGGGCCGTTCTGGCAGCGCGTGATGCGCCGCATGAATGGCCGTAACCGCTACTCGAGCGTTCCCGATCCCGCCCATGCGGCGCCGGCCGGGGGCGGCGGGGTCGAAGCCGCGGCGCTGGTCGAGCGCATCAATTCCCATACCTGGTACCACACGTTCGATTTCGGCAACGGGGTACGCACGCCGGGGGCCTTCGATTACCGCGAGACGCTGCCCCAGTATCGCCTTCCCGAGCGTTTCGACGGCAAGCGCGTACTCGACGTGGCGACCTACGACGGCTTCTGGGCGTTCGAATTCGAGAAACGCGGCGCGCGCGAGGTCCTGGCGCTCGACCTGGAGGGACCGGCCAAGCTCGACTGGCCGCCGAAGTACCGGGCCGCGACCGCGGAGCAGATGGCGCCGCTGCGCTATGGCAAGGGCTTCGCCATCGCCAAGGAGCAGCTGGGCTCCTCGGTCCAGCGCGTGGTGTGCGACGTGTACGACCTCACGCCGGAAAAGTTCGGCACCTTCGATGTGGTGCACTCCGGCGACCTGCTGCCGCACCTCAGCAACCCGGTGAAGGCGCTGCAGAACATGGCGCGCGTCTGCACCGAATACGCGCTCATCTCCGACGTGTACTTCCCGGACCTCGACCACCAGGGCACGCGTCCGCTGATGGAGTATCGCGGCGGCCTCGAGGGGCCCACCTGGTGGCGCATCGGCTTCAACGCGCTCGGCGCGATGATCCTCGACGCGGGCTTCTCGCGGATCGAGCTGCTCTCCAAGTTCCCCTACGGCTACCGCGACCGGCCGGGCCGCTGGCACCACGCGGTGTTCAAGGCGTTCAAGTAGCCCGGGCGAAAACCGAGGCGTCGATGTGGAGCTTGCGGCGCGTCCACAACCAGGCCGCCACGGCCGCAACGACCATCCCGGTGGCGGTCGCCAGCGCGGCGCCCCGGGCACCCCAGGCCGGCACCAGTGCCGCGTTCATGCCCGCGTTCACCACGATGCCCGCCGAGAGCGACACGATGGCGATGCGCGGCGATCCCGACAGGGCCGCGACCCCGGTGGCGGGGCCGGCGAGCGCCGCCAGGGCCTGGCCGCCCGCGAGGATCAGCAGCGGCGCATAGGCCTGCCCGTAGTGCGGCCCGAGGAGCCCGAGCAGGAACGGCCCGAGGAGCGCGAATGCGGCCAGCGCCAGCAGCGACAGGACGAAGGCATGGCGCGCCGCGGTGCGCACCAGCAGCTGCGCCTCGGTGCGCCGGCCCTCGCGCACGTCGGCGAGGCGCTCCACGAGGTGCGGTGCCATCACGGCGCCCACCGCGCTCGCCGCCACCACCACGGTCTGCGCGAAGCGAGCGGCGACCGCATACGCCGCCACCTCGGTGGGCGCGGCGATCATCCCCATCATCAGCAGGTCGATGCGCTCGTGGATCGCGAGCGCGATGGCCACTCCCATGAACCCGGTGGCCGAGCGCATCCACTCGCCGGCCGCGTAGGCCGGAGGGGCGTGCCGCACCTCGAACGGAACGATGCTGCGGGTATACGCAGCGGTCACGATCGCCATCACCAGGCTCGCGCCGAAGTAGGTCGCCATCACCGTGGGGGAGGTTGTGGGCGGCGGATCGATCGCCCAGAACACGGCGAGCGCCGCGATGGTGAGGAAGGGTCGCGCCACGTTCACCAGGAGCTCGGCCAT
>JBBQBW010000563.1:0-2357 GCA_038318025.1 Burkholderiales bacterium
GACAGCAGCGCATTCACCACGTCGCTGCCCGCGGCCCCCGCGTCGGCGCGCATCACGTGGACCGCCTTGGGCAGCTTGTCGCGCAGCTCGAGCACCAGCCGCTCGGCGGTCTTCTTGCCGATGCCCGGCACCTTCGTGAGGCGTGCCGCGTCATTGTTGGCGATCGCCGCGGCGAGGTCGTCCACCGACAGTCCCGACAGGACCGCGAGCGCCACCTTCGGGCCCACGCCGCTGATCTTCAGGAGCTGCCGGAAAGTGACGCGCTCGCCGGCGGTGAGGAAGCCGTACAGCAGGTGCGCGTCTTCGCGCACCACGAGGTGGGTAAGGAGCGTCACCTCGGACCCCGCGGAGGGCAGCGGATAGAAGGTGCTCATCGGCACGTCGATCTCGTAGCCCACGCCGTGGCACGAGACGATCACCTGGGGGAAGCTCTTCTCCAGCAGGACGCCCTGCACCCTTCCGATCATCCGATCCTCCCGGCTCGCATCGGGCGCCCGCGCGCCGGCATGGCGCCCAGCCCGCCGTGGGCATGGCAGATGGCGCAGGCCAGGGCGTCAGCGGCGTCCTCGCCCGGGAGGCCCGGGAGCTTCAGCAGGCGCCGCACCATTTCCTGGACCTGCTCCTTCTTGGCGTGGCCCTGGCCCACCACCGCCTGCTTCACCTGGAGCGCGGTGTACTCCGCGACCGGGAGCTTCGCCAGCACCGCGGCGCAGATCGCCGCACCCCGCGCCTGCCCCAGGAGCAACGTCGAGTTGGGGTTCACGTTGACGAACACCTTCTCCACCGCCACCTCGGTGGGCCCGTAGGTCTCGATCACTTCGGCGAGCCCCAGCAGGATCGTGGCGAGCCGCTCGGCGAGCGACTGCGCCTCGTTGGAGCGCACGCGCCCGCACGCCACGTAGGCGAGCCGGCTGCCGTCCTTCTCGATCACGCCGTAGCCGGTGATGCCCAGGCCCGGGTCGATGCCGAGGATGCGAACCGGGCCCGTCACCGGAACGTCCGCGCGTACATGCAGGAATCGGCGAGCTCGCCCGCGGTGTCGCGGCGGGAGTCGCGGCGGATGCCCTCGAGCGTGAAGCCAGCCTTCTCCGCCACGCGCCTCGATGCGGCGTTGCGCGCATCGGACGTGATCTCGATGCGCTGGGCGCCGAGCCGCTCCCGGGCGAACGCGGCGAGGGCGACGGTGGCCTCGGTGGCGAAGCCCTGCCGGGAGCAACTCGTGCGGATCCAGTAGCCGATCTCGAACTTCGGCACCGCCCAGTCGATGGTGTGAAGGCCGCCCTTGCCCACCAGCATGCCGTCGGCCTTGCGGTAGACGGCGAAATCCAGCTCTTCCCGGGCATGCCACTTGGCCAGCATCTCGCGGCAGTGGCGCTCCGAGTCCTCGGGCACGCGGCCCTCCTGGCACCAGGGCATCCAGGCGCGCAGCTCGGCAAAGGACTCGATCACCGCCGCGTGGACCTCCGCGCCGCGGCCCGCCTGGGGGGCGCGGATCGAGAGTCGCTCGGTGTCGAGGCTCTGGGGTATCTCGAGGAGGAGGGCTTGGAGGATGACGCCCACGGGCCTTCAGGCCATCGCCGCCGTGGTGTAGACATCCTGCACGTCGTCGAGGGACTCCAACGCGTCCAGGAGCTTCTGCATGCGCACCGCGTCCTCGCCCAGGACCTCGGTGTCGTTCAGCGGCTTCATCGTCACCTCGCCCAGCTCCGCCTTGAGGCCGCGCTTCTCGAGCGCCGCCTTGATGGTCGCGAAGTCGTGGGGGTCGGTCAGGACCTCGAGGGAGCCGTCCTCGTGGGCCAGCACGTCGTCCGCCCCGGACTCGAGGGCGGCCTCCATCAGCTTGTCCTCGCTGGTGCCCGGGGCGTAGAGGAGTTGCCCGCAGTGCCGAAACAGGAACGCGACCGAACCCTCGGCGCCCATGTTGCCACCGTGTTTGGTGAAGGCGTGGCGCACTTCCGCCACGGTGCGGATGCGGTTGTCGGTGAGGGTGTCGACGATCACCGCGGCACCGTTGGCGCCGTAGCCCTCGTAGCGGATCTGCTCATAGTCGGCCCCGTCCATGCCCCCCGAGCCGCGCTTGATCGCGCGCTCGACGTTGTCCTTCGGCATGTTGTTCTCGTACGCCTTGTCCACCGCGAGGCGCAACCGGGGGTTCATCGCCGGGTCACCCCCGCCCATCCTCGCCGCGACGGTGATTTCCTTGATGAGGCGGGTGAAGATCTTGCCGCGCTTGGCGTCCTGGCGACCCTTCCGGTGCTGGATGTTCGCCCACTTGCTGTGTCCTGCCATAGGTCTTCTTCGAGGCGTCCCGTGTCGAAGCGAGCGGGAAAACGTAATGGTAACATTCGCCTCCCGCC
>JBBQBW010000564.1:0-2354 GCA_038318025.1 Burkholderiales bacterium
TAGAGGGTGGAGAGCTCGGCGAAGAGGGCGGGGTGGTGGGCCGCGAGCAAAGCGGGCTGCTCGAAGTAGACCTCCGAGGCGACGGCGAAGAACTCGGCGGGATCGGTGGCGGCGTAGGCGCTCAGCAACGTGGGTTCGCCCATCGCGAGCCGCATCCGCAGCTGCGCGAATTCCGCGTTGAACACGTGGGCCCAGCGCTCACGTTGCGAACGCGTCAACCCCACCGGTGCGCCGTTGGCATAACCCTTTTCCTGGTCGAGCTGGTGCGCGAATTCGTGGATCACCACGTTGCGGCCATCGTCGGGCACCGCGGCGCCGGCGATAACGTCATCCCACGAGAGGATCACCTGCCCGCGCGCCCAGGACTCACCGGAAAGCACGGTGCGATGTTCCTGCAGCACGCCCGAAGGCTCGGGCCGCAAGCGCTCCACGACGAACGCGCCGGGATACACGAGGATCTCGCGCAGGTTCGGAAACCCGCGCCCCGGCCGCCCCAGAAGCAGCAAACAAGCCTCGGCGGCGATCGTCACCCGCACCTCCTCGGTGATCTCCACGCCGTCGCACCCGATGAACGACTTCTCGCGCATGAACACGTGCATCCGCCCCACCAGCTCGGCGCGAGCCGACCCGCTCAGCAACCCAAACCGAGGCACGCGCTCCCGCAAAATCCCTTCCCACGCAAGGGGCATCGGCAGCGCCCGCCACACACTCCGCCGCCGCTCGAGAAGCCAGGGATGCAGGAACAACCCGGCGGCGAAGACGAGGGCCAGGACCACCGGAAGGAGGGGCATCATCCCTGCCTAATTGGGTTAGGGTATCGATCTTTCAACCCCCGCTCGCCACCCCATGCGCAACCCGCTGATTGCACTGGCCCTCGCCGCCGCCCTCGCCACCACAAGTTGCGTCCAGGCGCCGAGCAGGGAAGCCACGAAAGCCAACACTCCCGCCGCGCAGTTCGTGGCCGACGTCCACCGCACCGTGCTCCCCAATGGTCTCACCGTGCTCTATCGCGAGCAGAAGGGCAGCGGCGTCGTCGCCATCAACACGTGGGTGAAGGCGGGTTACTTCCACGAACCCGATAACGTTGCGGGCATGGCGCACCTCTTCGAGCACATGTTCTTCAAAGGATCGCGCAAGTTTCCCGAGCCGGCGTCGATCTCGCAGGCCATCGCATCGGCGGGCGGCGACACCAACGCCGGCACCATCTACGACAACACGCACTACGATGTCGTGGTGCCGAAGGAGAGCTTCGCCAAGGGTGTCGAGATCCAGGCCGACGCCATCGCCAATCCCCTCTTCGATGCCGCGGAGTTGAAGAAGGAAGCCGAAGTCGTGATCGAGGAGTCGAACCGCAAGCTCGACAGCCCCGGCCCCGTCGCCTTCGAGCGCATGATCGCCACCCTCTACACCGAGCATCGCGTGCGCCGCTGGCGGATCGGCTCCAACGAGGTGCTGCGCAACATCAAGCGCGCCGACCTGGTGGCGTTCTTCGAGACGCTCTACCGTCCCGAGAACATCGTGGTCTCCGTGGTGGGCGACGTCCCGCGCGACGAGGCCCTCGCCGTCGTTACGCAAAACTTCGGCGCCATCCCGCGCGGCACGCTGAAGAAGGAGCGCGGCCCGAAAGAGCCGCTGCAGCGCGAGTTCCGCTTCGGCCGGTCGGAGGCCGACATCAAGGAAGGCTATGCGGTGCTCGGCTTCCAGACCGTGCCCGAGAACCATCGCGACGAGGTCACCCTGGGCGTCCTCGCCCGCGTGCTTGGCCAGGGCCGCTCCTCGCGCCTCTATCGCGCCGCCGTCGGGCCGGATGGCGCCGGCACCGTGAACGCCTCCCATTTCACCTTCGAAGACGTCGGCATCTTCAGCGTGTCGGCCACGATGCAGGAGAAGAATCGCATCGAGGTGGAGCGGCGCCTCGTCGCGGAGATCGAGCGCCTCAAGGCCCACGGCCCCACGGCCTACGAGCTCGCCCAGGCCAAGAACATCGGCGTCGCGGGCTTCCTCGCCGAGATGGAAACGGCCCTCGACCAGGCGCAACTGATGGCGCAGTACGAGGCGCGAGGCTCTTATCGCGACATCGCCAAACGCCTCGACGAGATGCAGGCCGTCACCGCCGAAGAGGTGCGCGCCGCCGCGCGCCGCTACCTCGACCTCCAGCGCTCGGCGCTTTACCAGTACCAGCCGAAGGGCACCCCGCCCACGACGAAGGAAGCGGCGTGGCAGCGCATCCAGGCCGCGATGACGCCGGTGGCGGGCACGCCGGAAGCGATCGCACTCCCCGAGCAGCGCAGCACCGTGCGCACCGCCAGCGCCGATGCGCCGCTCGCCACCATGAAGCTCTCCAACGGCGCGAC
>JBBQBW010000565.1:0-2348 GCA_038318025.1 Burkholderiales bacterium
TCGCCGATTCGGTGGTGGATCGCATCGACCAGCCGGTGACGGATGTTTCGCGGGCGGCGGCTGCTTCCGTGGCCGCTCCCTCGCGGTCGGGGCTGCTTGCTGCGCTGTTGCGCGAGCTCGAATCGGTGCTGGTGCGTTTCGAGCGCGACGGCTTCGCGCCGTTTCGTGCCGACTGGCTTGCCTTGCATGCGTACCAGGGCCGGCCCGTGCGCGTGCTGCCCGCGGGCGAGCCGCCCTTCGACGCCACCGTCACCGATGTTGGCGCCGACGGCACCCTCCTCGTCACCAAACCCGGCGGGAGCGTCGTGCCCCTCTCCTCCGCCGAAATCTCGCTGCGCGGGAAATAGTGCGTCCTGCCGACCTAAGGGGTCAGACTCCTAACGCACCCGCCGCTGTCGCGTTAGGGGTCAGACTCCCAAGGCACCTGCTTGGGCAGCGTTCGGAGTCTGACCCCTAATGCGAGTCCTCGCGATCGACGCCGGGAATACGCGTATCAAGTGGGGGGTGCATGAGGGCGCGGGGTGGGTGGCGACGGGGGCCATCGGGACGGGCGACGCCTCCCACCTGGCAGCAGCGTGGGGCGCGGCTCCAAGGGTCGAGCGGGCCATCGCAAGCAACGTGGCGGGGGCGAAGGTGCGGGAGGCGATCGAGGAAGCGTGCTCGGGCGCCGCCATCCCGCTGGAAGTCATCGCCTCGATTCCCACGCAACTCGGCGTCACCAACGGTTATCGCGCGCCCTCGCAGCTGGGATCGGATCGCTGGGCGGCGCTGGTGGCCGCGCACCATCTCGAGAACGGCCACAAGCTGGTGGTCAACGCGGGCACGGCGCTCACCATCGATGCCCTCGATGCCGCGGGGAACTTCGCGGGCGGCGTGATCGTGCCCGGACCGGCGCTCATGCGCCGCTCCCTCGACCAGGGCACGGCGGGGTTGCGACTCACCGAAGGGGTCTTCGATGCCTTCCCCCGCGCGACGCCGGACGCCATCACCACCGGCGCCATCGTCGCGGTCACGGGGGCGGTGATGCGCATGGCGCAGGCGATGGCCGATCGCGACACGCCCCCGGAGCGCATCGTCCTCTCCGGCGGCGCGGCGAACGAGATTGCGCCGCACCTTCCCTTCACCCTCGCGATCCACGAAAATCTCGTGCTCGAGGGCCTGAACCTCATCGCCCGCCGGTCCTGATACGTGTCCCGATTCCTCTTCTTCCTGCTGCTGCTCGCAACCCTCGCCTACGGCGCGCACCTCTACCTCTCCGGCCAGGCCGACAAGACCGACTTCACGGCGCGCGAGCGCAATCGCGACGAGGTGAAGATCGTGGGCGTGACGCCGCCCGTGGTCGCGGCCAAGCGCGCGGAGGAGGGCCGCCTCGCGGTGCAGAACCTCGCCGGCGCCGCGTGCGTGGAGTTCTACGGGATCCAGCCCGGGGATTCGATCCGCGCGCGGGAGGCATTCCAGTCGCTGCAGCTCGGGCCGCGCCTGGTCGAGCGGCGCATCGAGGAGGTGAGCCGCTTCTGGGTGTTCATCCCCGCCACCCGCGACCGCCGCGGCGCCGAGGCGCGGATCGCGGAGCTGCGCCGCCAGGGCGTCGCCGACCTCTCGATCCGTCCCGACAATGCGATTTCGATGGGGGTGTTTTCCACCGAAGATGCCGCCCGCCGCTTCCTCGCCTCCCTCGAAGCCAAGGGCGTGCGCGACGCCGAGCAGGGGCCCTTCGCCAAGGACCTGCGCGAGGTTGTGATGCTGATCCGCGAGCCCGACACCGAGACCGTCGCCCGCCTCACCGTCCTGCAGCGCGACTACCCCGGCACGCAGCTGCGCGCTGTGCCCTGCCCCGCTTAGGGGTCAGACTCCCAACGCTCGCTTCGCCGCCTCCTTAGGGGTCAGACTCCTAACGCTTTCGCCCTTTTCCCTCGCCGCGCCGGGCTCTCGATCGCGCCACCCGCCGGCCGCAAAGCTCCCCCGCCCACTCGAGGAAGTCGGGGTTGCCGATCCCCCAGCCGTGATGCGTCGCATCGCGAATGCGCTCGATCATCTCCTCATCGATGGGCCTGGAGAAGAGCGCGCGGTAGGCGGCGCAGGATTTCTCCTCCCTCCCGCTACCCAGTCCAAGAAAGAGCGGATGGGGCGTCACGAGGTCATCGCGGATCCCCAGGGCCAGCCGCCGATGGCTGGACCAAGGGTGGGATGCTGGATCCGCGACCATGCCCGCGCGCACCGGATTGAGCTCGATATACCGCTGGCAGTTCAGGAGGTAACCCTCACTTTGGACCAGGGCAGCCTTGTATCGTCCCTCCCACAAGGTTCCCGTGCGCTCGTAGAGATGATTGAAGTGCGCAACGTAGCGC
>JBBQBW010000566.1:0-2335 GCA_038318025.1 Burkholderiales bacterium
GAAGAGGTCGGCCACCGGCTCCTTCACTGCCTGCAGGAAGTCGAAGCGGGGCTTCACGCCGGGCGCATCCTTCACGCCGCGGTCGACCACGGGCGAGAGCAGGCTCGCGACGAAGCCCACGACCATCAGCAGCGCCATCGCGGTGTACGCGGCGCGCCAGCCCACGAACTCTGCGATGAAGAGCGCGCCCGCGCCCGCGGAGAACAACGCGAGGCGGTAGCCGAGCTGGTAGGCGGCGGCCATCACGCCCTGCTTCTCGAGGGGGGCCGCGTCGATGCGCCAGCCGTCCACGACCACGTCCTGGCTCGCGGAGCCGAACGCCACCAGGAAGGTGCAGATGGCGAGCATCACGAGGCTGCCGCCGGGATCGTTCAGGCCCATCCCGACGAGCCCCACCGCGATCAGGACCTGGCAGACGACGAGCCAGGCGCGCTTGCGCCCGAGGCGCCGGGCCAGGACCGGCACGTCCACGGCGTCGATGATGGGCGCCCAGGCGAACTTGAAGCTGTAGGCGAGCGCCAGCCAGCTGAAGAGGCCGATGGTGGTCACCGGAACGCCCGACTCCCGCATCCACACGAAGAGCGTGCTGAAGACGAGCAGGTAGGGCAGCCCCGCGGAATACCCGAACGCCAGCATCAGCGCCACGCGCGCGTCGGCGAGGTCGCGCCATCCGAGCCGTGGCTTCGCGGTCATCGAGCTGTTCCGTGCAAGGTGGGTTGAGGATAACCGACTAAAATGGGGCGAAACAGGAGACCCCCATGGAAAAGATCGACAAGCCCGACAGCGAATGGAAGGCGCAGCTCACCCCGGAGCAGTACCAGGTGACGCGCAAGCACGGCACCGAGCGCGCCTTCACCGGCCGCTACCACGACAGCAAGGACCAGGGCACCTACAACTGCATCTGCTGCGGGCTGCCCCTCTTCAAGTCCGACGCCAAGTTCGACTCCGGCACCGGGTGGCCGAGCTTCTGGCAACCGGTGTCGAAGGAGAGCGTGGCGGAGAAGGAGGACCGCAGCTGGTTCTCGACGCGCACCGAGGTTCTGTGCGCGCGCTGCGACGCGCACCTGGGCCATGTGTTCGAGGACGGGCCGAAGCCCACCGGGCTGCGCTACTGCATGAACTCCGCCGCGCTGGAGCTGCAGAAGGAGTAGGGCTCGTCCGGGCGCCTCAGAAGGACCAGGGATTCGGCAGGCGTGGCGCGGGAGTCGGCGCGAGGGCGAGCGTGATGTCGCCGTCGCGGCGCGGCATGAGGAAGGAAAGCGCCGCCGGGATCGCGGCGAGCTCGAGCGCCACCAGCAACCCCAGGTCGCGCATCTCGGTGGCATCGGGACGCCCGGTCACGCGCAGGTACTGGTAGATCGCCATGGCGGCGACCAGGCCGCCCAGCGCGAGGCCCGAGAGCCGCAGCGCGTCGATGATTTTCGGGTCGACGGGTTTCATGTTCCGCTCCTCCGAGGGGACATCTCCATGATACTCACGCGCCACCCCGGCAATTGGGTAGCGCCGCGCATTCTTTCGCGGATTCCCGCTTGACGCCTACAGCGCGCGGCCGTTGGCATCCACGGCGTTCAACTGGTGCGAATCGGGCGCATCGGCCGGCGCCGGGATCCACCTCCCGAAGCACGAGCGGTCGCGCAGGCATGGGTCGGTGAGGGTGCGCAGGAACGCGGTGATGTCGGAGGCCGCCGCGCTCGTGATCACGTCAGGATCGACGACCGGCATGGCGTCGCCTGGCACGCTCGCCCGGATCGCGCGCATCTGCTCCATCGCCGCATTGGTATTGCGCGTCACGTCGGCCGCCCACGCGAGGCAGTCGGGCTGCGCCGCGAACTGCGGCAGCGAGCGGCACCAGGTGCGCCCGGCGAGGTATGCGGAGATGGTGGCGTCGGGGACGACGTAGTGGGCCACGACCGCATCCAAGTCGACATAGGCGCCGGAGTGCCCGTAGGGCGCGGTGAGCTCCACGTTGAGGAGCGAGGGGGTGCGGAAGCGGTAGCGGTCGAGGGCCACGGGCGTCTCGCGGCCGCGGCCGAAGTCGTCGTTGCCAGCGCCGTCGCCCTTGCCGGGCCCCACCTGGGGGAAGCCCAGCGCATGGTGGCGCTCATTGGTGAGGGTGTCCCCGGTGTGGCAGGCGCTGCACTGCGCCCCGCCCTGGGCCGTGGTGCGGAAGAAGAAGAGCGCCCCGCGCTTGGCGGCATCGGGAATCGCGGCGTTGTCGCCGCGCACGTAGGTGGCCCAGGGGCTCGCGACGAAGGTGGCGGAGCGCTGGTAGGCGGCGATGGCGGCGGCGATGTTGTCGAACGTCACCAGCTGCTCGGCGCTGCCCTCGCCGAAC
>JBBQBW010000567.1:0-2329 GCA_038318025.1 Burkholderiales bacterium
GGCGATCCATCCGCCGGTCACGTGGTTGCGCAGCGCCACCAGGCCGTTCAGCATCACGCTCTCGGCGGCGACTCGGTCGACGATGAGGCCGAAGCCGCGCGAGGAGAGGTCCTGCACGCGCCAGCGGTCGACGTCGGGATCGGCGAGCGTTTCGTCGAACGGCGCCGGCGCCTCGGAAGGCGCGGTCTCAACCAGCGACAGGCCCGAGGGGGATAGCTCGATGGTGTCGGTGGCCGCCGCGGCCGGCCTGGGAGCGGCCTTCTCGCGCACCTTGCGCAGCACGCGCTCGACCCCGACCGCGACGTCGACCTCGCGGTCCTCGAGGTGGGTGCGCTCCTCGATGCGGTTCTCGCTCCCGGCGAGGATCGAGTGGTAGAGCTTCTCGATGATGGCGAGGAGTGCCACGTGCTCCTCGAGGGGGAACACGGCCCCGGCGCCGTGGCCGGCGTACAGGCGCCCCTGGCGCAGCCCCCCCTGCACCTCGTCGATCTGCGATTTGAGCCCTTCGGCGCGCAGGTAGCGGATGGACTCGCCGTGGCTGTCCTTGCGCATCAGGTGCAGGCCGGCGTCGCCCGCGAGGTCCACGGCGAAGAGGTGCTGGCGCGACGAGTACTCGGTGTCGAGCGCGTAGTCGTTGCACCAGGAGGAGAACCAGCCGTCGGCGATCTCCACCTGCACCCGCGTGAGGTTGCCGATGTTGAGGAGGTCGAGGAGGAGCGTGCGTAGGTAGAGCGACTGCACCGACGGCCGGTAGCTCGGCTGCGCCGGGTGCAGCGCGAACGGCGCCTGCGAGTAGCCCTGCGCTTCGGCGATCGAGAACAGCGCATGGAGCTGGGGCCAGGGCGTCGCGCGCCCCGCCTCGTCGAGGAACTCGCCCCATTTCACGAAGCCGTGGATCGAATTGAGCGCAAGGCCCGTGACCCGGAACGCGAGCTCCGGATCGGAGGGGTCCGCCCAGGCCTCGCGGTTGCGCAGGAACCGCTGGAAGGCGTTGGCCGATTCCACCCAGATGCGCTGCACCGAGAGGGCGAATTCCCGGTCCGCCTCGGTGGGCGTGCCCTCGGAGCGCAGGAAGTCCAACTGGTCGTAGAGCAGCACCGCCTGGAAATGCTCCTCGACGCGCATCAGGCGCTCGAGCCGCTCGCGGGTGAAGTCGACCCCGTCCCGCCCCTCCTCGCGCACCGCCTCGAGGAACACCGAGCGTGACCGCGCGTCCCGCACCGTCTTCTGGTCCAGGACCGGCCCGAGCTCCGCGGCGAGGGTTTCCTCGGAGGTCATGCGACGGTGAACATCTCGACGTTGCGCAGCGCCGGCATCGGGTTGGGCGCCAGGTCCTGCTCGGTGAGGCCGGCCTGGGTCATCAGCGCCTTGCGCAGCTCGTTGGCCAGCACCTCGTTCTCGAAGTCCATCGGGGCGTTGAGCCAGTTCTCCACGATCGGATCGAAGGTGGCCCCGGCCGCGGCCACCTTGCGCGCCTCCCGCGGCCCGATGGTCTCGAGGGTGTTCACCGGCTCGGCACGATAGAGCGGATCGGCCGGGTCGATCTCGCGGCCGAAGAATTGCACCTTGCGCCACGCCTCGCTCTCGCCGTGGTGGTCGCGGAAGCGGCCTGCCAGCTCGGCGAATTCGCCGGTGAGCCGCTCGAGGCGGAAGATCTCGAAGAGCGCCAGCCAGGCGCGCGGCTCCTGTGGCCGCTGCTCGATCGCGAACTGCAGCAGCTCCACCGCGCGGGGCAGCGCCCCGTCCTCGTAGAAGAGGCGCGCGCCCTTCACCAGGGAATCGGGGTCGTCGATGCGGATGGCGCCGCTCGCCACCTCGGGAAAGCGCTCGTCGATGTAGCGCCGTCGCAGGTCGCCGGATTCGGTGTCGCGCAGCCGCGTGGGCAGCTCGGCGTCGGACGAAATGGTGCGGCGGCCGTCGTCCACGACCGCCGCGGGCGCGACCGGCGCCGCGATCTCGCCGATCTCACCGAGGCGCGGCTCCGGCTTCGCGGCTGCGTCTTCGACCTCGTCCTCCAGCGGCTCGGCCTTGCGCCGACGCCACAACCACGCCGCCAGGACGAGGAGCAGGAGCACGGCGAGGGCGATGGCCCCCCAGGTCATCAGCTTGCCGTTGTCATCGCCGGTCGCGGCGCGCCCCGTGGCGCGCGTGGCGGGCTCCGCCGGTTTCGGGGTGGCGACGGCGGGCGCGGGTTTCGCTGGCGTTGCCTTCGGCTCCGGCTTGCTTGCGGCGGCCGGCGTCGCCGCCGGCGATGCGGAGGGAGCGGGCAAGGTCGTGGCGGCATTGGACGGTGCCGGTGCCGGTTGCGGTGTCGCCACGGGCGCCGGTG
>JBBQBW010000568.1:0-2327 GCA_038318025.1 Burkholderiales bacterium
GGCGCGCTCGCAGCCGTGGGAACTGGGGTGGCTCTCCCATGTGTTTTTCGAGTCGGTATTCGTGGTCCAGGACCTCGTGTCGAGCTGCGCCGCGGCGCCGGCCGATGCCGTGGGCGCGATCGACGGCTACCACGCGTGTTGCGCCCGGCCGATACCGGCTGGTTCGCTTCCTTCGAGGCGCTGTCGGGTCCGCCGGGCAGTGCCGTGCCGTACAACAACGACGCGTTCCGGTTCTGGGGAGCCACCTTCGATCCGTCCGGGCTGTACCGTTTCAACGCGGCGATGGACTGGCTCGCCTCGACCGGCACCACCATCGCCGACGTGCACCGTCACTCGCAATCGCTGCAGCGGCAATTCCTCGACGGACTCGAGCGGCAGCCCCTGGCGGCGCTCCCGGTTTCGGCCCTGGTGCCACCCCAGGGTGTGGCGCGGGGAAACTTCCTCACCTTCGAACTCGACCGCGCCGAGTCCGTACACCAGCGCATCAAGGCCGCCGGCGTCTACATCGACCGGCGCGACCGGCGGATCCGCTTCGGGTTCGGGGTTTACCATGACACGGCAGCGGTGGATTCGCTGTTGCGCGTCTTGCGCGAAACGCTGGATCAAGGCGGATCGCAGATGGCCGCGGATAACCCGACGCAGATGAGCGCAGAGAGGGGCAAAGCATGAACGACATTCCGAACCGTCAGCGGACGCACCGATGAGCACGAAATCGCCCTTTCTTCATCGGGCTTCATCCGCGGCCATCTGCGCGCTTCTATCCGCGGCCATCTGCGTTCCCGGGTTTGCGCTCGCCCAGTACCCCGCTCGTCCGGTTCGCTTCGTCGTGCCCTACCCCGCCGGTGGACCGCTCGACACCGTGGCGCGCCTCCTCGGCGCCAAGGTCGCCGAGAGCACGAAGCAGCCGGTTGTGGTCGACAACAAGCCCGGCGCGGGCGGCAACATCGGCGCCGACATCGTGGCCAAGTCGCCCCCCGACGGCTACACCATCCTGATGGGCGCGGTGGCGACCCACGCGATCAACCCCACGCTCTACGCCGCCATCCCCTATGACCCGGTGCGCGACTTCGCGCCCGTCACCCAGGTCGCATCGACCCCCAACGTGCTGGTGGTGAACCCGTCGGTCCCGGCCACGAACGTGCGCGAATTCATCGCCTACGCGAAAGCCAACCCCGGAAAGCTCAACTTCGGCTCCGGCAGCACCGGAAGCGCCGGGCACCTCGCCGGTGAGCTCTTCAAGTCCATGGCCGGGGTCGAGATGACCCACGTGCCCTACAAGGGCGCCGCTCCGGCGATGCAAGACCTGATGGGCGGCCAGATCCAGCTCATGTTCGACAACCTCGCGTCGTCGCTCGGCCAGGTGAAGGCCGGCCGCGTGAGGGCGCTGGCGGTCACCACGGCGAAGCGCAGCGCGCTCGCCCCCGACCTGCCGGCGATCGCCGAGTCGGGGCTCGATTTCGACATCAGCACCTGGTTCGGCGTCTTTGCGCCCGCGGGCACGCCGAAGGAGGCGCTCGATCGCCTGCACACGCAGTTCACGCGCGCGCTCGCGGCTCCCGACGTACGCGAGAAGATGCTCGCCCTGGGTGCGGAGCCCGTGGGTAACAAGCCCGAGGAATTCGCCGCCTACATCCGCGCCGAGCGCGACAAGTACGCGCGCGTGATCAAGGCCTCGGGCGCGAGGGCCGACTGATGGTCCGCCGCATCGCGTGGATCCTGGCCGTCGGTGGCGCGGTGCTGTTCGCAGCGCTCGCGGCGGCGCTGCTCTCGGGCCAGACCCGCATCCGCATTCCCGCCATCGCCGGGCTGGTGACCTTATCCGCGATCATCCTGTCGCACCTGGGCGGCATCGAGTGGGGCCTCGCGCTGCGCGACGGCGCCGGCACCGACCGCACCCGCGCCACGGCCCTGGGCCTTTCGATCCTCCCCGCGATGGCCGCCTGGGGCGTCTTCTGGCTGCCCTCGCCGCAGTGGCAGGTGGGAGCTTCCGCGGCGTTGTTCCTGGCGGTCTGGGGCGCCGACCTGTGGCTCGCGCGGCAGGGGCTGCTGCCGGCCTGGTTCGTCGACCTGCGCACCGCCATCACCGGTGCGGTGGTCGTCATCCTCGGGATCGCCTACTACCTCTTGTGATGCTGGCTGGCGGTTGCCAGACGTAGCCCCCCTGAGCGTAGCCCTACCGCAAGAAAACACCGCCTTGTCGGAATAGTCTGACAGACGTGTACCCGGGTCCTTGATTCACCATCGCCGCCCTGATCCAGGACATCCCCCTGCGTCAGGATAGTTGTCGCCTCGATAGAATCTGATCTTGGGGGCGATAAAGGAACGAC
>JBBQBW010000569.1:0-2322 GCA_038318025.1 Burkholderiales bacterium
TGCTGCAAATGTCCTCCAGATACCTTAACGCTCAAGTCCACTTCATGGAGGACAAGGGAAGCTTGCGCGCCCGCTTGCCGGTCAGCGCGAAGAGCGCGTTGGCCACCGCCGGGGCGATCGGGGGTGTCCCCGGCTCGCCCACCCCGGTGGGCTTTTCGCCGCCCGGCACCAGATGGACCTCCACCAGGGGCATCTCGTTCATCCGCAGCACGCGATAGTCGTGGAAGTTGGACTGCTGCACGGCGCCGTCCTGGAGCGTGATCTCGCTGTAGAGGGCGGCCGCGAGCCCGAAGGCGATGGCGCTTTGCACCTGCGCCTCCACCGTGAGCGGGTTCACCGCGAAGCCGCAATCCATCGCCGCGACCACCTTGTGCACACGGGGCTCCCCGCCTTGCAGCGACACTTCAGCCACCTGCGCGCACACGGTGCCGAAGGACTCGTGCACCGCGATGCCGCGCGCGCGACCCGTGGGCGGGGCACTCCCCCAGCCCGCCTTCGAGGCCGCCAGCTCGAGCGTCTTAAGTACTCGCGGGTGTTTCGCCAGCAGCGCGCGGCGGAACTCCACCGGATCCTTGCCGGCCGCCTTGGCCAGCTCGTCGATCATGGTCTCCATCACGAACGCGGTGTGAGAGTGGCCCACGGAGCGCCACCACAGCACCGGCACGCCCGCGGCCACGGTGTGCAGGTCCACGGCCAGGTTGGGGATGTCGTAGGGGGTATCGGAGACGCCCTCGACCGACGTGGCGTCGATGCCGTCCTTCACCATCATCGGCTCGAACGCGGTGCCGGCGATGATCGAGGGTCCCACCAGCGCGTGTTTCCATCCGACGAGCTTGCCCTGGGCATCGAGCCCCGCTTCCACCCGGTGCACGAACATCGGCCGGTAGAAGCCGCCGCGGATGTCGTCCTCGCGCGTCCACATCACCTTCACCGGGACCTTCACTTCCTTGGCCACCTCGCAGGCTTCCACGATGTAGTCGGAGACCGGGTTGGCGCGCCGGCCGAAACCACCGCCGGCGAGCATGGTGTTCAACTTCACCTGCTCGGGCTTCAGGCCGAGCGTCTTCGCCGCCGCCATCTGGTCCACGCCCTGGAACTGCGAGCCGACCCAGATCTCGGCGCTGTCCCCGTTGAGCTCGATGGTGCAGTTGAGCGGCTCCATCGGCGCGTGGGCGAGGAACGGCGTCTCGTAATCGGCCACCACCATCTTCGCCGCGGCCTTGATCGCCTCGGGGTTGGCGGCCTTCTTCGCGGGCTTGCCGGCGGTCTTCGCCAGCCCCGCGAACTGGGTGCGCATCGCGTCGGTGGACATCGCCGCGGCGTTCCGCGGCGCATCCCACTTCAGCTGCAGCGCATCGCGCCCTTTCTTCGCCGCCCAGAAGCTGGTGGCCACCACCGCCACGCCGTTGGACAGCTGCACCACGTGGGTCACGCCGGGAATGCCCTTCACCTTGTCGGCGTTCATGTCGCGCAGCTGCGAGCCGAAAGCCGGCGCATGGGCGATGAGCGCCGTGTGCAGGTTCTTGCGCTTCACGTCGAGGCCGAAGGTCGCGGTGCCTTCCACTTTCGCCGCGGAGTCGATGCGGCGCGTGGGCTTGCCGAGGAGCTTGAAGTCCCGGGCGGGCTTGAGCTCCACCTTCTCCGGCACCGGCAGCTTCATCGCCGCCTCGGCGAGTGCGCCGAACGCCGCCTTCCTGCCGCCGGGCCCGATGACGAAACCATTCTCCACGCGCAGGTCGGCGGGCTTCGCCTTCCACTGGTTGGCGGCGGCCTGCACCAGCATCGTGCGGGCCTGGGCGCCCACGGTGCGCATCTGCTCCCAGGAATTGGAGACGCTCGAGGAGCCGCCGGTCATCTGCATGCCGAACACGGTGTGTGCGTACTCGGGCCCGGCGGGGGCGAGCTCGCCGCGCACCTTGCTCCAGTCGCAGCCCAGCTCCTCGGCCACCAGCATCGGCAGCGACGTGGTGACGCCCTGGCCGAACTCGAGGTGCTTCACCAGCACGGTGACGGAGCCGTCCTTGCCGATGCGCAGGAACGCATTGGGGGGCACGGCCTTCGCAGCGGGCGCCTGGGCGAAGGCGGCGTTGCGCCCCATGCCCTCGGGAAGCCAGAAGCCGATCACCAGCGCGCCCGAGAGCGCGGTGGAGGATTGCAGGAAACGGCGGCGGGAAGTGCTCTTCACGGAGTTCATGCGGGCCTCACGCTTTCTTGAGCGACGACGCGGCGACCTTGATCGCCTCGCGAATGCGCTGGTAGGTGCCGCAGCGGCAGATGTTGCCGCTCATGGCCTCGTCGATCTGGGCGTCGCTGGGCGATGGG
>JBBQBW010000570.1:0-2311 GCA_038318025.1 Burkholderiales bacterium
GCCTACGGCTACCTGCGCGGCGGAATCCGCGGCATGGCCTGGTGCGCCGTGGGCGGCGCGGTGATGGCGCGCGCCACCGCCAACGACGACATCGCGAAGATCGCGCAAGCCGCGCGCAGGAGCATCGGCGGCAACGGCGCCACCCCGGCCGCCGGGGACTAGGCAACCGCTACACTCCGGGCCATGCCACCGGCCCGGAGCCCCTCCTTCGCAGCACGCGTCATCGCCTGGCAACGCGAGCACGGCCGCCACGGCATGCCGTGGCAGGACACGCGCGACGCCTATCGCATCTGGCTCTCCGAGGTCATGCTGCAGCAGACCCAGGTCGCCACCGTCACCGGCTACTACCTGCGATTCCTCGAGCGGTTCCCCGACGTGGCAGCCCTCGCGCGCGCGCCCGAGGGCGAGGTGATGGCGCTGTGGAGCGGCCTGGGCTACTACGCCCGGGCACGCAACCTGCACCGCGCTGCGCGCGAGGTGGAGGAGCGCTTCGGCGGCACGTTTCCGACCACGTTCGAGGCGCTCGCGTCGCTGCCCGGCGTGGGCCGGTCGACGGCGGGCGCGATCGCCGCCTTCGCTTCGGGCGAGCGCCGCGCGATCCTGGACGGCAACGTGCGGCGGGTGCTGGCGCGCCACGCCGGAATCGCCGGCGACCCCGCGTCCGCCGCGGTGCTCGCACGATACTGGGAGGTGGCCGAGTCGCGGCTGCCCGATGGGGACATCGAGGCCTATACCCAGGCGATGATGGACCTGGGCGCGGACATCTGCCTGCCACGGCGCCCCCTGTGCCTCGCCTGCCCGGTCAACGCCGACTGCGTGGCGCGCCTCGAAGGCCGCATCGACGAGTTGCCGGGCAAGCGACAGCGCGCGGCCCCGCGCCGCAAGCGCATCGCGATGCTGGTGGTGCTCTCCAAGGGCGAAGTCCTGCTCGAGAAGCGCCCGCCGACCGGCATCTGGGGCGGGCTGTGGTCGCTGCCCGAGGGCCCCGCCGACGAGGAGCCCGCCGCGATCCTGGCGCGCGACTGGGGCCTGCAGGCGCTCGGCGCCGAGCCGCTGCCCGAGTTCGAGCACGCCTTCACCCACTACACGCTGGAAGTGGTGCCGTGGCGCATCAGGCTCTCGCGCCCGGCGCGGCTCGCGGAGGGCCGCGAGGCCAGGTGGCTGGCGCTCGACGAGGTCGCTGTCGCGGCATTGCCCGCGCCGGTCAAGAAGCTGCTGCGCGCGCTGCCGGGAGGCTGAGCCCGGCCTCCTAGAGAAGCTTCTGCTGGCGCAGGAACCGGTGCAGCACGCCCAGGCGCAGCGTGGCGTCGGTGACCTCGAGGAGCTTCTGCCGCACTTCGTTGCGCAGCGGCAGGATCTCCGCGAGACGGAACGAGACCCAGCTCGCGTCGTCGTAGCGCAGCGGGGCGGCGAAGCGCGCTTCGCCGATGCCGGCGATGAGGCGCGAGAGCAGCTCCGCGCACGCCGGCAGGTCCGGGGCGTCGGGCGCCTCGGGCTCGGCCCCGAGGGGTTCGATCTCACCCACGATGAGGCCGGCCCGCGTGGTCTGCGAGGACAGGATGCGGAAGCGCTCGGCCCCGCGCGCGGTGACCTTGAGGATGCCGAGCTCCTCCATATCGCAATCGGCGATGCGCGCGATGCACCCCACCTCATGGGGAAGCGCGGGCGCCCCCACCTCCTCGCCCTCCCGGATCAGGCACACGCCGAAGGGCGTGGAGCGGCGCAGGCATTCGCGCGCCATGTCCATGTAGCGCACCTCGAAGATGCGCAGCGGCAGCAGCGCGTCGGGCAACAGCACCGCCTGCAGGGGAAAGATCGGCACGCGCTCGCGGTTGGCGCCCGTGAAGAGCTTGAGGAGGGAGACTGGAATGCGCCTAGCCCTTCAGGTCGCGATGGCGCAGGACCACCTGGTATTCGGAGCCGAAGCGCAGCGACAGCTGGTGCGCCACGTACACCGAGCGATGGCGCCCGCCGGTGCAGCCGATCGCCACCGTGAGCTGCGCGCGCTGGTCGAGGACGAAACGCGGCAGCCAGCGCGCGAGGAAGCGCTGGATGTCCTCCACGTAGAGGTTGGCCTCGGTCTCGCGCTCGAGGAACGCCACCACCGGCTCGTCGGCGCCGGTGAGCGGGCGCAGCACCGGGTCGTAGTGGGGATTGGGCAGGAAGCGCGCATCGAAGACGAAATCGGCGTCGGCGGGAGGCCCGCCTTTCCAGCCGAAGGTCTCGAACACCAGCGTCATGCGGCTGCGGTCGGATACGAGCAGGTCCTGGATCCAGCTGCGCAGCTGCGCCGGCGTCAAACTGCTGGTGT
>JBBQBW010000571.1:0-2297 GCA_038318025.1 Burkholderiales bacterium
GCCCCGCCCGGCACGCGCGCGTAGCCGAGGAAGCCCAGCAGGCATCCGCACGAAGGCTCGCCCACCACCTTGGCGCGCCCCACCGCCTGCATCGTCCCGGAGAAGAGCTCGCTGCCGCTGGCGCTGCCTGCGTTCACCAGCACCACCACCGGCTTGTCGTAGGCATCGGCGCGGCCTTCGACCTCCTGCTTCAACTTGATGATCTCCACCGTGCCGAAGAGCATCGAGACCGGCCGTCCGGTGCGCGTAGTGACGTCCCCCAGGTCGATGCGCTTCGAGAAGAAGCGATCGAGGAGCGCATTCACCGCATGCACCGAGCCGCCGGGATTGCCGCGCAGGTCGATCACGAGGCCGGGCGTCTTCGCCAGCGCCTCCAACCCCTCGGTGACCCGCGGCATCACGCCGAGGGTCCACTGCGAGAGCCGGAGGTAGCCATAGCCGGAGGGCAGCACGCGATGCCCGGCGGAGGGGCGGATCGTGACCTTGCGCCGCTCGAAGGTGCCGCGGATCTCGTTGCCGTCGGTGCGCTCGAACACCAGGTCCACCTTGCTGCCGAGGTCGCCGTTGAGGATGCGGCGCATCGCGGTAGAGCGGCGCGCTCGCTCGGTGGAGGAGAGGCGGGCCGTGTCGAGGAGGCGGGTGTAGAGCGCCATCGCGTCCTCGTTGCCGACGCGCTTCAGCAGCATCCCCGAGCGCACTCCCGCCCACCACGCGTCGGAATCGCCGTTGACGCCCAGGACCGCGAGCCTCCCGTCGATCGGCACGAAGGAGAAGCCGAGGGTGATGGATTCGTCCTTTTTGCGCAGCTCGACGCGCTTGGGGGACTCCACCCGGGTGTGGGAGTCCTTGAGCTCCCCGGCCATAACGTCCATCACTTCCCAAACGGCGTCGTCGCCCGGCGCGGCAAGGGCGAGCGGGCGGTAGCGGCGCCCGATGGCCGCCCAGTCGACGCCGTTCAGCGTCACGTCGTGGTAGCGCTCGTGAATGGTGCTCCAGACGAAATCGAACGCCTGCTCACGGCGCTCGATGGAGAGGGTGGCGGGCGGCGGGGAGGGGACCACCTCGTTGGGCGTGATGGTCTCGTCCAGGAGCTGCCGGCCGATGATGGAGTGGGGGTCGACGTAGGCGCAGGCGGACGCAAGAATCGCGCACGCGGCGGCGAGAGTTCGATAGACTGCGGTGGCACGGGTCATTCGACCCAGCATACTAAAAAAGAACATGCGACGGACGCACGCCCTCTCCCTGGTTCTGCTCCTGCTTGCGGGCTGCGCTTCCGCCCCGGTCTCCCAGGTTTCCGAATCCGACCCTCGTGCCTTCTCGGCGCAGCGGCCCGGCGATGCCATCTCGGGGTGGCTGCCGGTGCGCCTCATGCGCCTGAAGAAGATGACCGAGTACGCGCTGGTGGAGGTGGGCGGGACCACGGTGATGAAGGCCATCGCCAACGCCTCGGCTTCCGGCTTGCGGCATGCGGTGTCCGTGGACCTCTCCTCGATGCCGTGGCTGCAGTGGCGGTGGAAGGTCCCGCAACTGATCGAGGGTGCCAACAATACCGAGTCGCACGTGGAGGATTCGCCGGCCCGGGTGATCGTGACCTTCGAGGGCGGGCGCGACCAGCTGCCCCCCGAGGAACAGATGAACTACGACCTCGCGCTGGCGATGACGGGCAACCGCATGCCCTACGCGACCCTCATGTACATCTGGGAGAACCGCCTGCCCGAGGGCACCATCATCACGCACCACATGACCTCGCGGGTGAAGATGGTGGTGGCGGGCAGCGGCACCCGTGACCTGAACGTGTGGCACGGCGAGCGGCACAACGTGCTCGCGGACTACCGCCGCGCCTTCGGCGAGGACCCCCCTCGCGTCGCCTCCGTCGGCATCATGTCCGACTCCGACAACACCGGCGCCAACGTCACCGCCTACTTCGGCGACATCCGCTTCGCTGCGCGTTAGGGGTCAGACTCCCAACGCCAGCCGGTCCCGCTCCTTGGGGGTCAGACTCCCAACGCACCTCCAGACTTTGCCTTCCGGGTCAGACTCCTAACGCCGCCTGTCCTCCAACGCCATATCCCCGCGTTGTGAGTCCATGGCCCGGCTCAAGCGGTTGTTCATCCCCGAAGTCCCCCAGCACCTGATCGTGCGCGGCAACGATCGCCAGGTCATATTCACGGCAGACGCGGACCGGTATTACTTCATGGGTTGCCTTCAGGCGGTGGCCGCGGTCAACGAAATGGCCATCCATTCGTACGTGCTGATGAGCAACCACGTGCACCTGCTAGCCACTGGGGCGTCGCCGA
>JBBQBW010000572.1:0-2294 GCA_038318025.1 Burkholderiales bacterium
GGCGGCGACCGCCGGCGCCGGCCTGGTGCGCGTCGACCGCGGCCAGGTCAAGGCCTACACCGTCGCCGACGGCCTTCCCACCGACCAGCTCACCTACCTCGCGCGCGACAAGGCGGGCTCGCTGTGGATCGGCACGTGGGGCGCCGGCGTCGCGCGCATGACCGGAGGACGGTTCGCCTCGATTTCGACCGCGGGCGGGCTCACCGGCGACCAGATCTGGGCGGTCCACGTCGACCACGAGGGCAGCGTCTGGGCCGGCACCTGGCATGGGGGACTCAATCGCCTCGGCCGCCGCGCCTTCGTCGTGTTCGGCAAGCCCGAGGGGCTCTCGGCCGACAACGTGCGCTCGGTGATCCATGCCCGCAACGGCGTGACCTGGGTCGCCACTTCCGGTGGCGGGGTGAATCGCATCGAGGGCAACAAGGTCACGACCCTCACGCGCAGGGACGGGCTCCCATCGGACGAGGCGTCGAGCCTGCTCGAGGACCGCGACGGTGCCATCTGGATGGGAACCTACACGGGAGGTGTGGCGCGCCTGAGGAACGGCGCCATCGAGACCTTCGGCCTGCGCGAGGGCCTGCCCAACGTGGACATCCGCGCCCTGTACCAGGACCGCGGCGGCACGGTGTGGGCCGGCACCGCCTCGGGGCTCGCGCGCTTCGACGGCCGGAAGTTCACGCCGGTGCGCGAGGCCGGCGCGCCGCTGGAGGGAGTCATCACGATCCTCGAGGACCGCACCGGCGTGCTCTGGATCGGCACCGCCGGCGACGGGCTGGTGCGTTATCGCAACGGCGCCTTCGACACCCTCACGCGCAAGGAAGGGCTCGCCTCGAACTGGATCGTGGCGCTGCACGAGGACCGCAACGGCACCCTCTGGATCGGCACCAACGGCGAGGGCGTGAGCCGGATGCGCGACGGCAAGGTCACGAGCATCCGTGCCGCCGACGGCCTCTGGGACGGCCTCGCCCAGGTCATCATCGAAGACCGGCAGGGCTATCTGTGGATGACGTGCAACCGCGGTTTCTACCGCGTCGCCCGCGCCGAGCTCGACGCCTTCGCCGAGGGACGCATTCCACGAGTCACGTCGTTCGGCTACGGTCCCGGCGACGCGCTGCGCTCCACCACGTTCGCCGGAGGCCTGCAGCCGGCGGGCGCCATCGACGGCAACGGCAACATCTGGCTGCCGTCGTTGAAGGGCCTCGTGATCGTCGACCCGACACGGCTGCCCGGCTCGGGCGAGACGCCGCCGGCGGTGTTCGAGGAAGTGTCGGTGAACGGCACGCAGGTACCGAACGATGCGCAAATCGTGATGCCGCCCGGCTCTTCGGCGCTATCCATCCGCTATCGCGCCGGGACGCTGCTCGATGCCGAGCGGGTGCGCTTCCGCTACTGGATGGAGGGCATCACCAAGGATTGGGTTGACGCCGGCCGCAGCCGCGAGGCGACTTTCGCTTCCCTGCCCCACGGCGAGTACAGGTTCCGCGTCGCCGCCACCCTCGACGGCCGGCGCTGGCAGGAGTCGGCGGCGCCGCTCGCGATCACCGTGCAGCCGCACTTCTACCAGACGTTCGGCTTCATCGCGCTCGCGTTCCTCGGCTTCGTCGCCGCGGCGATGAGCCTCTTCCGCCTGCGCACCCACCAGCTGCGCCGGCGCCACACGCACATGGAGCACCTGGTGGCGATCAAGACGGAGGAGCTGCGCATCGCCAACGAGCACCTGTCGCTGCTTTCGTTCGCCGATGCCCTTACGGGCCTCGCCAACCGCCGGCGCCTGGACGAGGTGCTCGACAACGAATGGCGGCGCGCCGCGCGCCTGCGCACGCCGCTTGCGATGGTGATCGCCGACATCGATGCATTCAAGGCCTACAACGACTCCCTCGGGCACCCGGAAGGCGACCGCTGCCTCGCCGCCGTGGCCGAGGTGATCCGCCTCGCCTCGAGCCGCGCGGGCGACTTCGCCGCGCGCTACGGCGGCGAGGAGTTCGTGATCCTCATCCCCGGCGCCGACCTCGCGGCGGCCACCGCCTTCGCCGAGGGGCTGCGCATCGCATGCGAGGCGCGCGCCATTCCCCATCCTGCCTCGGCAGTGGCACCCGTGGTGACGCTGAGCCTCGGGGTAGCTTCGCGCATCCCCACCACCGCGTCGCCCGCCGCCAGCCTCGTGGCCGAGGCCGACGCGGCGCTCTATCGCGCGAAACAGGACGGCCGCAACCGCGTCGCCACGACGTAGGTAAATCCGGCTTGCTGGAAGACCGGCATCGAAACCGGCAAGATCGTGCCAACTGACCCTGAAC
>JBBQBW010000573.1:0-2277 GCA_038318025.1 Burkholderiales bacterium
TCGCCGCCGCATCCAGCGAAACGGTGCGCGTCCCGAGGTTGGTGCTGGCGGTGCCGCCCGCGCCCAGCCCTGTGCAGGCGATGGACGTGAGGGTGAAGCCCGTGGCGGCCGCTTCGGTGAGGGTGGTTGCGACTCCGGCGGTAGTCAGTGTCTGGGGGGTGTCGGTGACGGTCACGCCAGCGGCGACGGTGCTCAGGGTCCGGGGCGGAAACCCGTTGCCGCCCGAGAAGCTGAACGTGCCGGTGCCGCCGTTAGAGACCTTGGCAACCGTGATGCTCGGATTCACGGGCGCGGCGCAGGCGGAAGGCACGGTGATGCTGCTGGCGTCGGTGGTGACAGTGCCGCCGAATGCGAGGGCGCGGCCGTTCAGGGACGACGCGAGCCCGAGCGTGATTCCGGCGGCATCCAGGATGTTGCCGACGAAGGTGCTGCTGGCGCCCAGCGTCGTAGCACCGACCGGCGCGAAGAACACGTTGTCCGCGCAAGCACCGCCGGCGAGCACGATGCGGGAGTTGGCGCCGGTGGTCACCGCGCCCGCGGTACGGAAGATGTACACGCCATTTCCGCTCAGCGTCACCACGCCGCTCGCGGTGATGTCGATGGCGCCGGCCCGGAAGTAGCAGCCGGGAGGAATCACCCCGGGCGGGTTCGATCCGATCACCACCGCCTCGAGGGGGCCGGCGGGAAGCGGCGCGCAGGCCTGGCCGTTGAGAATCGCCAGGGCCGCCAACTGGTCAGGACCCGCGGCGGCGGGACATGCGCCGGTGGTGCCGCTGACGGTCGCCGGGAAGGCCGGGCCGGTCGTGAAGCAAACGTTACCGGTCACCGTGGTGCCGGGGCCGGTATTGGTGAACGTGCTGGAAACGATGCCGAAGGGAGCCTCGCTACCGAGGCTCGGGGCCACCTGCGCGGCCACGGGTAAAGAGAGCAGGATCGCGGTGAGAAACAATCCCGTATGGCGCTGGATGGGGGTCAGGGTCATGGCGCTTCTCTCTCTCCGGGGTTATCGCATAAACTGCGGACCCATTAGGCACCATTAACCGTTGATACACAAGGGAGTTCTCAACTCTCTATAATCCAACGCCCATGCCCCGCCGCATCGCGCTCGTCGAAGACGACCCCACCATCCGTAAGAATTACGCCGAGGCGCTCACGCGTGCCGGCTACGAGGTCGCCGCCTTCGGTGACCGCGCGAGCGCTCACAAGACACTCGCCGCGAGACTCCCGGAGCTCGCGATCATCGACATCGGCCTGGGAAGCGAGATCGACGGCGGCTTCACGCTGTGCCGCGAGCTGCGCGCCGCCTCGGCCACGCTGCCGATCATCTTCCTGTCGGCGCGCGACTCGGATTTCGACATCGTCTCGGGCTTGCGCCTGGGCGCCGACGACTACCTCACCAAGGACGTGAGCCTGCCGCACCTGCTGGCCCGCATCGCGGCGCTGTTCCGCCGCGTCGAGGCGACGGCGCAGCCGGCCATCGCCGAGGACGTCCTGCGACGGGGAAAATTGGCGCTCGATGTGAAGCGCATGACCGCCTCGTGGTCCGAGCGCCCCGTGGCGCTCACGGTCACCGAGTTCTGGATGGTGCATTCCCTCGCGCGCCACCCGGGCCACGTGAAGGACCGCGACCAGTTGATGCGCGACGCCGAGATGGTGGTCGACGACGGCACCATCACCTCGCACGTGAAGCGCATCCGCAAGAAGTTCGCCGCCGCGGACGAGGGCTTCGCGGCCATCGAGACCGTGTACGGCATGGGCTACCGCTGGATGGACAACGCTTGAGGCGCCGGTGCGGGGCGCTCGCGGCGTGCGCCATTTCCTGCTCCGCCGCCGCCCAGGACGCGCCGCGCTGGTACCTGCAGCTCGACAACGACGTCGTGTTCGCCACCGACCGCTGGTACACGAGCGGGGTGCGCATCGCGCGCGTGTCGCAGCACCGCGGCCATGAAGTCGAATGGGCGATCCAGCAGGACGTGTACACGCCCGAAGCGAAGGAGTTCGTGGTCGGGCGCATCGACCGCGCGCCGGCGGGCCGGCTCGTCGCCGCCATAGCGCGGCACGATCGCGACGGCGCGAGCTTCGCCACGCTGCAACTCGCCGCCGGGGTCGCGGGTCCCTCGGCCCTGGGAGAGCAGGCCACCGACCTCATCCACCGCGTGATCGCCGCGCCCGATGTCGCCTGGGGGCGCGAGGCGCCGGATCGCCTCGACGCGGCGGAACAGCGCCGCGATGCGGGCCAGCAGGTGCGGCAGGCTCACGTCCTTGGTGAGGTAGTCG
>JBBQBW010000574.1:0-2272 GCA_038318025.1 Burkholderiales bacterium
GGGAAGCGCGCTCCCGCCTCGCTCGCTGGCGGCTCGCGGTGGAACGCTCGCGCGGGTGGGCGCAGGCCTAGGGTTGGGGTGCGGGCCCCGGCGGCTTGTCGAGCCGCAGGAAGTGCTCGCGATAGTGCCGCAGCTCGCGGATCGACTCGTGAACGTCGGCGAGCGCCTCGTGTTTGCCCTCCTTCACGAAGCCCTGGATCACGTCCGGGCGCCAGCGCCGCGCCAGCTCCTTCAGCGTGGAGACATCAACGATGCGGTAATGCAGGTGCGCGTCGAAGAGCGGCATGTAGCGCGCCATGAAGCGCCGGTCCTGGTGCACGGTGTTGCCGGCGAGCGGCGCCACGCCAGCGGGTGCCAGGGGCTTCAGGAATTCGACGATCAGGGCCTCGACCTCGGCCTCGGTGAACCTCGAGGCGCGCACCTTGTCGACGAGGCCGGACTTGCCGTGGGTCGACTTGTTCCACGAGTCCATGGCGTCCAGGACGCTTTCGGGCTGGTGGATCACGTACACCGGCGCCTCTGCGATCACCTCCAGGTCGGCCCCGGTCACCACGATCGCCACCTCGAGGATGCGGTCGCGCTCGGGAACGAGCCCCGACATCTCCATGTCTACCCAAACCAACGGCGCCGCATCCTGTGCCATAGAATCCACCATCATCGAGCCGCGCCGATTGTGTCACGGCCCTTCCAGGTTCACCAAGCGAATTGAGCCCATCCGCCTTCTCCGCCGTCTTCGCCGCCTTCGTGGTGGCCGCCCTCCTGTGGCGCACGTGGCTCACGCTGCGCCAGGCGCGCCACGTCGCGGCCCACCGCGACGCCGTGCCGGCGGATTTCGTCGGGATGATTCCGCTCGATGCGCACCACAAGGCCGCGGACTACACCCTCGACAAGCAGCGCGTGGGGCTCGTCGAAACCTGGATCGTGGACGGGGCGGTGCTGCTCCTCCTCACGCTCGGCGGCGGGGTGGCGGCGATCGACGCCTTCTCCACGCGGCTCTTCGGCGACGGCTCCGGGCGCCACCTCGCCACGGTCTTCGGCGTGCTCGCCGCCAGCACGCTCGCCGCGATCCCGTTCGATGCCTGGCGCACCTTCCGCATCGAGGGGCGCCACGGCTTCAACCGCATGACGCCCCGGCTCTTCGCCGGCGACATCGTGCGCGGCATGCTGGTCGCGGCGGCGATCGGCTCGCCGCTGCTCCTCGGCATCTTCTGGCTGGTCGAGGCTTCGGGGCCGCTCTGGTGGCTCTACGCGTGGGTCGCCTGGATCGCCTTCACCCTGCTGCTGGTGGTGCTCTTCCCGCGCTGGATCGCGCCGCTCTTCAACCGCTTCACGCCGCTGGAGGAAGGGGAGCTGAGGAGCCGCATCGAGGCCCTGCTGCAGCGGTGCGGGTTCACCGCCTCCGGCCTCTACGTGATGGACGGCTCGAAGCGCTCGAGCCACGGCAACGCGTACTTCACCGGCTTCGGCCGCACCAAGCGCATCGTGTTCTTCGACACCCTGATCGAGCGCCTCACCATCCAGGAGATCGAGGCGGTGCTCGCCCACGAGCTCGGGCACTTCGCCCGGGGCCACATCCCGCGCCTGCTGGCGATGCGCTTCGCGCTGGCGCTCCTCCTCCTCGCGGTCCTGGGCTGGCTCTACCAGGAGCCCGCGTTTTTCGCGGCGCTGCGAATCGCCGACCCCGGCATCGGGGCAGCGCTGGCGGGCTTCGCCCTGGTGGTCCCGGCCTTCACCTTCCCGTTCCAGCCGCTCGCGAGCCTCATGGCGCGCCGGCAGGAGTTCGAGGCCGATGCCTTCGCGGCCCGGCACGCCTCGGCCGCGGACCTGGTGAGCGCGCTGGCCAAGCTCTACCGCGACAATGCGGCAACACTGACCCCCGATCCGCTGCATTCGCTGGTGTATGATTCGCATCCTCCCGCGACCCTGCGCATCGACCACCTGAGGAAAGCCGCGCCGTGAACGAGCTCGCGCGCAAGAAATGCAAGCCCTGCGAAGGCGGCGTCGAGCCCCTCGGGGCCGAGCAGGTGAAGCCGCTGCTGAAGGGCCTCGCGGGATGGGAGGCCGACGGTGCCTTCATCTCCAAGACCTACCGCTTCGCCAACTACTTCGAGACCATGGCGTTCGTGAATGCGGCGGCGTGGGTCTCCCATCGCGAGGACCACCATCCCGACATGGTGGTGAAGTACCACGAGTGCCGGGTCTCCTACGTGACCCACGCGATCGACGGGCTCTCGGAGAACGACTTCATCTGCGCGGCCAAGCTCGACGCGCT
>JBBQBW010000575.1:0-2263 GCA_038318025.1 Burkholderiales bacterium
GCTTGGCGGCCCCCAGCAGGATCGGGCCGATGGTGATGCCCGAGCCGCCCACGGTCTTCAGGAGGTTGAACGAGATGTTGGCCGCGTCGAGCGTCGGCATGATCAGCAGGTTTGCGTCGCTCTTGAGCCGCGAGTTGGGGAAGGCCTTGAGGCGCACTTCCTCGGAGAGCGCCGCGTCGCCCTGCATCTCGCCCTCGATCTCCAGGTCGGGCATGCGCTCGTGGATCATCTTCAGGGCCGCGCGCATCTTGGCGGCGCAGGGATCGTCGCTGGTGCCGAAGCTGGAGTGGGAAAGCAGCGCCGCCCTGGGCGTGAGGCCGAAGCGGCGAATCTCCTCGGCGGCGAGCTGCGTCATCTCGACCACCTGCTCGGCGGTGGGGTCGAGGTTCACGTAGGTGTCGCAGATGAAGACCGTGCGGTTGGGCAGCAGTAGCGCGTTCATCGCGTAGTAGCAGTTGATGCCGGCGCGCCGCCCGATCACCTGGTCGATGAACTGCAGGTGGCTTGCGTGGGTGCCGATCATGCCGCAGATCATCCCGTCCGCCTCGCCGCGGTGAACCATCATCGCGCCGATCAGCGTGAGCCGCCGGCGCATCTCCAGCTTGGCGAAGGGGATCGAGACGCCGCGGCGCTCGGTCATCTTGAAGTATTCCATCCAGTAGTCGCGATAGCGCGGATCTCCTTCCGGATCCACCAGGTCGAAATCGCGCCCGGCGGCGATGCGCAGGCCGTAGCGCTCGACGCGTCGTGCCACTACCGCGGCACGCCCTACCAGGACCGGCCGCGCCAGGCCCTCGTCGACGATCACCTGTGTGGCGCGCAGCACGCGTTCGTCTTCGCCCTCGGTGAACACCACGCGCTTCGGCGACTTCTTCGCCGCCGTGAACACGGGCTTCATGATGAGGCCCGAGTGGTAGACGAACTCGTTCAGCTTCTCGATGTACGCCGGAAAATCCCGGATCGGGTCCGTCGCCACACCGCTATCCATCGCCGCCCTGGCAACGGCCGGCGCGATCTTCACGATCAGGCGTGGGTCGAAGGGGCGGGGGATCAGGTACTCGGGGCCGAAGCTCACCTGCTTCGCGCCGTAGGCCTGGGCCACGAGGTCCGACTGCTCGGCGAGCGCCAGGTCCGCGATCGCGAGCACCGCGGCGAGCTTCATCTCCTCGTTGATCGTCGTGGCGCCCACGTCGAGCGCGCCGCGGAAGATGAACGGGAAGCAGAGGACGTTGTTCACCTGGTTCGGATAGTCGGAGCGGCCGGTGGCGATGATGGCGTCGTTGCGGACCTCCTTCACTTCCTCGGGCAGGATCTCCGGCGTGGGGTTGGCGAGCGCCAGGATCAGCGGATCCTTCGCCATTTTCGCGACCATCTCCTTCTTGAGCACGCCGCCCGCCGAAAGCCCCAGGAACACGTCGGCATCGGCGATCACGTCGGCGAGCTTGCGCGCATCGGTGGGCCGCGCGTAGCGCACCTTGTTGTCGTCCATCTGCTCCTTGCGGCCCTGGTAGACCACGCCGAGGATGTCGGTGACCCAGATGTTCTCCATCTTCATGCCGAGCGCCACCAGCATGTCGAGGCACGCCAGCGCCGCAGCACCCGCGCCGGAGACCACCAGCTTTACCTCGCCGATCTTCTTGCCCACCACCCGCATGCCGTTGACCACGGCAGCGCCCACGATGATCGCGGTGCCGTGCTGGTCGTCGTGGAAGACCGGGATCTTCATGCGCTCGCGCAGCTTGCGCTCGATGTAGAAGCACTCGGGCGACTTGATGTCCTCGAGGTTGATGCCGCCGAAAGTCGGCTCGAGGGAGGCGATGATGTCCACCAGCTTGTCGGGGTCGTTCTCGGCGAGCTCGATGTCGAACACGTTGATGCCCGCGAATTTCTTGAACAGGACGCCCTTGCCCTCCATCACGGGCTTTGCCGCGAGCGGCCCGATGTTGCCCAGGCCCAGCACCGCGGTGCCGTTGGTGACCACCGCCACGAGGTTGCCTCGCACCGTGAGCTCGCGCGCCTGGCGCGGGTCCTCCACGATCGCCTCGCACGCGGCGGCCACGCCGGGCGAGTAGGCAAGCGCCAGGTCCCGTTGCGTGATCAGCGACTTGGTTGCGGTGATCTCGACTTTGCCGGGGACGGGGAGGCGATGGTATTCGAGCGCGGACTTCCGGAGATCGTCGAGCATGTGGGCTAAGTCTCTGAACGGAAAGTGTTTTTAGTTGCTTAAAAGTGTAGCACAACACAAAGCTTCCCTCCCCCTTGG
>JBBQBW010000576.1:0-2255 GCA_038318025.1 Burkholderiales bacterium
CGCTCGGAAGAGCCGTCAAAGTTGACGACAAGCAACGCGCTGCGTAGTTTATGACCGACCGCCGTCACGACCTTCAACTAAAAACGGGACACCGCCCCGGGCAGTCGCGTACTTGATCGTGCGTCATTTTGTCAGCAGTTCCACTCAGGGGAGAATTATTACTTCTTGGCGCACGCATGACGCCTTAACGAGCCGTCTCGGGCGGCCTCATGCTGATGCCGCCTCCCGAATCCGAGATGCGGACAGCGTCCAGAACCCCAATCTCAAAAGACGAGGCCAAGGAAGTCGCCCAGCTTCTTGCTGCCAATCGCCGTTGCCGCCGCGTGGGTGGGAAGGAGTGCTACTGCTGCCCAAAGCCGTTGCCGCTGCAATTGCAAGACTTTCTGGCGCGCCTCTGAAGCCTCTGCCCGCAGCTCGCAGGTGACGAGATGCCGGCATGCACGAGGTCGCACGTTTCACGCTTTCCTCTGCGCCCCTCTGTGCTCCTCTCCTACCCACGCGGCAGCGTGCCTCTCGTGATTCCACACCCGCTACGGCGCGAGCCGTGCTAAAGCACCCGCCGAACGGCCCGCAGCAACGCGTCGCTCATCTCGTCGTGGATGCTCGAGACGAACTGAACGCCGAATTCGTTGAGCCACGCCCGCTCCGCCTCCGACTCGGCGGTGGCGAGAATGGCGATGCGCGGGTTGAGCCTGCGCGCTATGGCGCAGGTACGCATCTTCTCGTGCAGCGCACCCGAGGTGAGCACGATGGCGCGCGCCGACGCGACGTTCGCCGCTTCCAGCACCTCGGCCCGGGCCGCATCGCCGAATACCGTGGCCACGTCGCTGTCGCGCCAGGCCTCGAGGCGCTCGAGGTGGGAGTCGACCACGGTCACCGGCACGCCGCTCTGGCGGCAGCGTTGCAGGAAGCGGTGGCCCAGCTCGTTCAGCCCGCACAGCACCACCGCCGTGGCCGCCTGCGCCTTGGTCGTGGCGCCCTCGGGCTCCTGGTCGGCGGCGGCCTCCCGCCGCTCGGCGGAGTCCAGCTTGATCCTGCGCGGCTTGCCGAACTGCTTCTCCATCCACGGCATGGCGCGGAACAGCAGCGGGTTCAGCGCGATCGAGACGATGGCAGTGGCCACCAGCAGGTCGCTGCCCTCCTGCGGGAACACTTTGAGAGAGACACCCAGCCCCGCGAGGATGAACGAGAACTCGCCGATCTGCGCCAGGCCCACCGCGACCGTGAGCGCGGTTCGCAGCGTGTCGCGCAGCGCCAGCACGATCACCAGCGCCACCAGGGGCTTCACCACCAGCACCACGGTGAGCGCCATCGCGAACATGAGCGGCTGCGACGCCAGCACCGCGGGATTGAACAGCATGCCGATGGAGACGAAGAACAGGGCCGAGAAAACGTCGGTGAAGGGCGCCATGTCCGCCGCCGCCTGGGGGCCGATGCGCGACTGCCCCACCACCAGGCCGGCGAAGAAAGCGCCCAGCGCCACTGACACGTGGAACACCTCGGCGGCGAAGATCGCCACTCCCAGCGCCACCACGAACACGGTGAGGGTGAAGAGCTCCGAGGAGCGCGTCCTGGCGATGCGCTCCATCACCGGCGCCACGAGCCTGGTGCCCACGCCCCAGATGATCGCGGCGAGCACCCCCGCCTTGCCGATGGCGATGGCGATCTCCTTGCCGGTCTCCCCCGGCGTGCCCCCGGCGGCCAACGCTGGCAGCACCACCAGCGCGACCACGGTGAAGAGGTCCTCGACGATCAGCCAGCCCACCACCACGTGGCCGTCGCGGGAGCCGAGCTTGTCCTGCTGCACCAGCATCCGCATCAGCACCACGGTGCTGGCTACCGCGAGCGACATGCCGAGCACCACGCCCGCGATGGAGCTCCATCCCAACGCCTTGGCCGCGAAGAACCCCGCCACGCCCGCCACCACGCTCTGCCCCACCGCCCCCGGCACCGCGATCCGCCACACCCGCAACAGTTCTTGGGGGTGGAAGTGCATGCCGACGCCGAACATGAGGAGGATCACGCCGATCTCCGCCATCTGCTGCGCGAGCCGCGCGTCGGCCACGAAGCCGGGCGTGAAGGGGCCGACCACGATCCCCGCGAGGATGTAGCCGATCAGGGTCGACAGGCCCAGGCGATGGGTGATTGCGCCCAGCACGAGCGCCACGGCGAGTGCCCCGGCGAGGGTGGTGATGACGGTCAGGTCGTGCATGGGGTCATTGTCTCAGGGCTTCAACCCTGCTAGCACCGGGGCG
>JBBQBW010000577.1:0-2247 GCA_038318025.1 Burkholderiales bacterium
CTCCTCGACGGCCACGCGCTGGTGCAGCTCGTGGTGCTGGCCGAGTCCGAGTCGCTCTACCCCCACATGCCCGAGAGCCTCGCCGCGGCGCAGACGCTGGTGGCCGACGGCTTCGAGGTGATGGCGTACTGCAGCGATGACCCGGTCCTGGCAAAGCAGCTCGAGGAGATCGGTTGCGTCGCGGTGATGCCGCTCGCCTCCCTCATCGGTTCGGGCATGGGCATCCTCAATCCCTGGAACCTGCAGATCATCATCGACCGGCTGCAGGTGCCGGTGCTGGTCGACGCGGGAATCGGCACCGCTTCCGATGCCGCCATCGCCATGGAGCTCGGCTGCGACGCAGTGCTCATGAACACCGCCATCGCCAAGGCGCGCGAGCCGGTGCGCATGGCGCGCGCGATGAAGCTCGCGGTCGAGGCGGGGCGCGAGGCGTACCTCGCTGGCCGCATGCCGAGGAAGGTCTACGAGGCGAGCCCCAGCTCGCCGGAGGGCGGCCGCATCGGCGAGGAAGCGCTACCGCGGAAGGCGGCGAGCTAGAACCGCCATCTCACGCCGACCGAGACGGTGTCGGCCTCGCTTTCGGCGGTGAACGAAGAGCCCAGGGGCGATTGGCGCTCGAGCTCGGCGTGGATGCCGAGAGTGCGGGTGAAGTCGTAGCGCAGGCCCAGCCCCGCGCGCAGCCGCGTGCCGCGGAAGGTGGGATCGGAAATCAGCGTTGCCGCGTAGGGGGAGTAGCCGCTGCGCCCCTCGCCGCGGTAGGCGCCGAGCTTGCCGTAGAGCGAGAAACGCCACAGCGGCAGGGTGGCGACGGTGTCCATGCCGAACCCGGTGCTGCGGAACGAAGGCGCCAGGTTGCCCGGGCTCGCGAACGGGTCCCAGGAGGCGCGGCCGGTATCGACCAGCTCGCCCTCGATCGAGAAGTAGCGCGAGTACTTGTACCCCAGCTTGAGGCGGCGGCCACCATCGCCCTCGAGGTTGGGGGATAGCCCGGCCAAGGGGGTCGAGAACGAGTAGAGCCCAACGGGCGTCTCAAGGCCGGCTCGCGGGGGCTTCAATACCCCGAGGTAGTTCGACTGGGCCCACGCTCCCAAGGGGAGCAGGGCGGCCAGCCATCCGGCCATCCGCAGGCTTCGTGCGCTCACGTTATTGCTCCTTGTCGACCGAATTTAGGCTGACCCCGGGGGCGTGTCAATCGGCGCCTCCCCTATAATTCGCGGGCCTGCCCAACGATTAGCGACATCCCTTGGACCATCCCCCGATCCGCAGCTACGTCCTTCGCCAGGGCCGCTTCTCCCGCGGCCAGCAGCGCGCCGTGGACGACCTGATGCCGCGCTTCGGGATCGAATATCGGGCCCAACCCCTCGACTTTCAAGCGGTTTTCGGACGAACGGCGCCGGTGGTGGCGGAAGTCGGTTTTGGCATGGGCGAGACCACTGCGCGCATCGCCGGCGAGCATCCCGGGGTCGATTACCTCGGGTTCGAGGTGCACATGCCGGGGGTCGGCAGCCTCCTGAAGCAGGTGGGCGAGCATGCGCTTACCAACGTTCGCGTGGTCCGCCATGACGCCGTCGAGGTGCTGCGGGAGATGGTGCCGCCGGGGTCGCTCGCCGGCATGCACGTGTTTTTCCCGGACCCGTGGCCGAAGAAGCGCCACCACAAGCGCCGCCTGGTGCAGCCGGCCTTCGCGGCGCTGGCCGCGAGCCGCCTTGTTCCCGGTGGCTACCTCCATGTCGCGACCGATTGGGAGGAGTATGCGGGGCACGTGCTGGAGGTGCTCTGCGCCACGCCGGGCCTTGCCAACACCGCCGCGGCCTTCGCCCCGCGGCCGGAGTCGCGGCCGGAAACCAAGTTCGAGCGCCGCGGCCTCAAGCTCGGCCACGGAGTCTGGGACATCGTCTTCACCAGGAGCGCGCCATGAACCTTTCCGACCGCCGCCGCCGCGAGCTGCTTCGCGCCATCGCCACCCTCGGCGCGGCCGGGGTGAGCGGGTACCTCTCCGATGCCCTCGCGGCCGGGGACATCCCGGGCACCCCGGGCATCAATCGCCTCGAGGGCAGCGCCACCGTGAACGGCAAGCCCGCAAAGGTGGGCACCGCGGTCAACCTCGGGGACCGGGTGGCGACGGCCGCGGGGAGCCAGGCGATAGTGGTGGTGAAGGGTGACGCCTTCCTGATGCGTCCCCAGACCGTGATCGAGATCCGGGGGCGCGAGGGCGTGCTGAGCGACATGCTGATCGCGAGCGGCAAG
>JBBQBW010000578.1:0-2245 GCA_038318025.1 Burkholderiales bacterium
TCCTCTGCGGCGTCGAGTGGTTCCAGCGCACCTTCGAAGAGTGCGATCCCGACGTCGAGATCTTCTGGCACCATGGCGACGGCGACGAGGTGGTGGGCGGCTCCTCGCTTTGCGAGGTGGAGGGCACGGCGCGCCCGATGCTCACCGCCGAGCGCACGGCGCTCAACTTCGTGCAACTGCTCTCGGGCATCGCCACCCGCACGCGACGTTTCGTGGAGGCGGTGGCGGGCACGCGGGCCAAGATCCTGGATACGCGCAAGACCCTGCCCGGGCTGCGCATGGCCTCGAAGTACGCGGTGCGCACCGGCGGCGGTTTCAACCACCGCATCGGCCTCTACGACGGCATCCTGATCAAGGAGAACCACATCGTCGCCGCCGGAAGTGTCGCTGGCGCGGTGAAGGAGGCCCGCCAGGAAGGAGGGCGCGACGTGATGCTCGAGGTGGAAGTCGAGACCCTGGACCAGCTGCGCGAGGCGCTGGACGCGGGGGCGAAGCTCGTCCTGCTGGACAACTTCGACACCGACGGGATGCGCGAGGCGGTGCGCCTCACCGGCGACCGCGCGGAGCTCGAGGCTTCCGGAGGCGTCACCCTCGACACCGTGCGCAGCATCGCCGAAACCGGCGTGCACCGCATCTCCATCGGCTCGCTCACCAAGGACGTGCAGGCGCTCGACCTCTCGCTGCGATTCCTGCACCACTGATTCTTCCGTTTCCCCACGACACTCTCCCGAACATGACAGGACTCTTGATGCGACGTTTTTCCGCACGACTTGCCGGCGCCTTTCTCGCCGCCGCCCTCGCCTCCGGCTGCGCCACCACCGGCGGCCCCTCCGACGCCTACGATCCGTGGCAGAAGGTGAACCGCGGCACGTTCGCATTCAACGACACCATCGACAAGGCCGTGCTGAAGCCCGTGGCGCAGGGTTACGTGAAGGTGGTCCCCGGCTTCGCCCGCGAGGGCGTGTCCAACTTCTTCTCCAACCTCGCGGACGTCGGCACCTCGTTCAACAACCTGCTGCAGGGCAAGGCGGGGGCAGGTGTGTCGGACGCCGGGCGCTTCCTGGTGAACTCCACCCTGGGCGTATTCGGGCTGTGGGACGTGGCCACGCCGATGGGGTTGGAGAAACACGATGAGGACTTCGGCCAGACCCTCGGCTGGTGGGGCGTGCTGCCTGGCCCCTACATCGTGCTGCCGCTCTTCGGGCCCTCGACGCTGCGGGATGCGCCGGCGCGGGCGGTGGATCCCTCCTGGTACTACTATCCCGCCATCGAGCCCGAGGGCCTGCGCTACGGGGTGCGGCTGCTCGACATCGTCCGCGTTCGCGCCGAGTTGCTGAAGGCCGAAGGGGTACTCGACGAGGCGGCCCTCGACCGCTACTCATTCATCCGCGACGCCTGGTGGCAGCGCCGCCGCAGCCAGGTCTTCGACGGCCGGCCGCCGAAGTCCAAGGAGGACCAATAACCGCGTTAGGGGTCAGACTCCTAACGCGACCTTTGGAGTCTGACCCCTAACGCCGACCCCTAACGCCAACATGCGAAAGACGTACTCAACCCTCGCCAAGGCGTGCCGATGACGCTCGGCGCGAAGCTCGCGATCATCTTCTTCTGCTTCATCGGGATCCTGGTGACGGTGATCTTCAGGGTTTTCCGCGAGCGCACGCGCGGCAAGTCCATCGCCGCCGACGACTACGCCGCCCAGCAGGCGCAGGACGGGCGCATCCTGGCGCTGGTGTTCTCCTCGGCCATCGGCGGGATGCTGCTCACGGTGCTGGTGGCCTACGTGGTGTTCTTCTAGAGGTTCGAGCTGGCCTTCAAGGTTGCGTGGGCGCACCTCGACCTCCCGGGCCGTCACGCCCCGGGTCCGGCCTTCGCCCCGCGCGCGGGCAGGAACTGCCGCAGCGTCTCCCGATCCATCCAGGCCCACAACATCGCTGGCACCACCGTCGGGAAGATCAGCGTGCCGAGCTGGAACCCCAGCGCCATCGCCTCCCGCCAACCCGCGCCGAAGAGGAACAGCGGCTCGCCCCCGCTACCCCGCATGAGGCCCACCTGCACCAGCAGCTCGCAGGCGAGGCTCACCGCGGCGAGCGCCACCACCACCAGCGAGCCGAACGGCGCCTTCCAGAGCAAGCCCTGAGGACGGGACGCGAGCAGCAGCGCGAGGAAAAACGGCAGCCCGAAGGTGTGCTTGAGGGGATTCACGGGCACGTCCACCACGGCGTCGGGGGTCAGCCGGTTGCGGCGG
>JBBQBW010000579.1:0-2243 GCA_038318025.1 Burkholderiales bacterium
GCCATGAACAGCGCGCAGGTGACGCTGGTCAAGGGCGACCTGCGCGGCATCTCGCTGGCGCGGCAGCTTTCGGTGGGCACCGTCCGCAACATGAAGCAGAACCTGGGCTTCGCCTTCATCTACAACTCGCTGGGGGTCCCGATCGCTGCCGGCGTGCTGTTTCCTTTCACCGGCCTGCTGTTGTCGCCAATCATTGCGGCACTGGCGATGAGCCTCAGCTCGGTTTCGGTGATTGCGAACGCGCTGCGCCTGCGGTGAGTTCTTGCTGCGGATTGTTTCGAGCCGCACGTACCGGCACCCCCTCCTCGCGCAGATGCCCGCTGCTGGGAACGGGCCTGGCAACCGTCGCCTGGCCCTGCTGGCGTTCGATCCCGCCGGGGCCGAATGTGGTACGTGCATGAAGTGTTGGGCGACTCCGAGGGCCGTGACCGGTTGGACGGCGCCGGGCCGATGACGGTACCTTGAGGGACCGGACCCCGGAAAAGTATAGAGGCGGACATGTTCGAATCGGCGGAAATCGGCCATCGGCTCGGCAAGTCGGAGTACAGGAAGCAGGAGCCCAGGCTGCGCCAGGCGCTCCTCGCCGCGCAGTACGCGCTGCTCGACAACGGGAAATTCCCCGTGATCGTCCTGGTGAACGGCGTCGACGGCGCCGGCAAGGGCGAGACCGTGAACCTGCTCAGCGAATGGATGGACCCGCGCCACATCCACACCCACGCCTTCGGAGCGATGACGCAGGAGGAGCGGGAGCGCCCCGAGATGTGGCGCTTCTGGCGCGCGCTCCCGCCCAAGGGACGCGTCGGCATCCTTTTCGGTTCGTGGTACACGGACCCGATCCTCAAGCGCGTCATGGGCCACGAGAAACGCGTCGAGTTCGAGCACCGTCTCGAGCGCCTGCGCCACTTCGAGCGCATGCTCGTCGCAGAGGGCGCGCTCATCCTGAAGCTTTGGTTCCACCTCTCGAAGGCGGCGCAGAAGCAGCGCTTCAAAGAGCTGCTGAAGAGCAAGAAGACGGCTTGGCGCGTGGGCTCCGGCGACTGGGAGCGCTTCAAGCACTACGACGAATTCGTCGACGTCTGCGAGAACGGGCTGCGCGAGACGAGCACCGGCGAGGCCCCCTGGCAGGTGATCGAGGGCTCGGATCCGCGGTATCGCTCGCTCACCGCAGGCCGGATGCTGCTCGACGCCCTCGAGGCGCGCCTGAAGGGCCCGCCGCCGCGGCTCTCGCCGCCGGCCCCTCCGTCCGAGCCGCCGATCGACCGCAGGAACGTGCTGAACAGTCTGGACTACACGCGCACGCTCGCCCCGAAGGCGTACGACAAGCGCCTGGAGAAGGCGCAGGCACGGCTCAACCAGCTCACGCGCGACAAGAAGATGCGCGAGCGGTCCCTCGTCATGGTGTTCGAGGGCATGGACGCCGCCGGGAAGGGCAGCACCATCCGGCGGATGACCCGCGCGATGGACGCCCGCTTCTACCGCATCATCCCCATCGCCGCGCCCACGGACGAGGAGCGCGCGCAGCCGTACCTGTGGCGCTTCTGGCGGCACATCCCGGGCCACGGCCACGCGGTGATCTTCGACCGCTCGTGGTACGGGCGGGTGCTCGTCGAGCGCGTGGAGGGCTTCTGCAAGGAAGTCGACTGGATGCGCGCCTACCACGAGATCAACGACTTCGAGGAGCAGCTCGGCGATGCGGGGGCCATCGTGGCGAAATTCTGGCTGGCGGTGACGTCCAAGGAGCAGCTGCGCCGCTTCAAGGAGCGCGAGAAGACGCCGCACAAGCGCTTCAAGATCACCGACGAGGACTGGCGCAACCGCAAGAAGTGGCCCGCGTACGAGCGCGCCATCTGCGACATGATCGACCGCACCTCCTCCGAGGCGGCCCCGTGGAACCTGGTGGCCGCGAACGACAAGCTCTGCGCGCGCGTGCAGGTGATCGAGACGCTCTGCGAGCGGCTCGAAGCGCGGCTCTAGGCTGCGGGCGATGAGCTATCTACTTGAACTCTGTGCAAATTTTTCCAGCCTGGAATTGGCACAAGGGCCGCAAGATGGCGGGGTGCGGGTCTGGCGCTTGGGTGCCCGCTGAGAGCCGCAAGGGAAAGCCTCCGACAGCCACGCGGGAAACCCGACACCCACCCCCAGGGGCTCGCGTCCGTCAGGCGAATGCGAATCCCGGCGGCGCTGTCACCGGAAAAATGCCGACAGCATTCGCGCCGGGTCCCGCCGATGATGGGAGCGAGCCA
>JBBQBW010000580.1:0-2241 GCA_038318025.1 Burkholderiales bacterium
ACGCCCGAGACCCTCGAGCGCCTCGCGCTCGAGGCCGACCTGATCGTGGGGGCCGCGTTCGCCACCGGGGAGCCCACGCCGAAGCTGCTGCCGCGCGCGCTCGTCGCCCGAATGCGGCGCGGCGCCGTGATCGTCGACATCGCCATCGAGGAAGGCGGTGTCGCCGAGACCTCCCGTCCCACCACCCACGCGCAGCCCACCTACGTGGAGGAAGGCGTCATCCACTACTGCGTCGGCAACATGCCCGCGGCGATGCCGAAGGAGGCGTCGGCAGCACTCTCCCAAGCGGCCCTGCCCTACGTCCTCGACATGGCGCGGGAAGGCGTGGGGGCCGCGCTCACGCGAATTCCCGAGCTGCGCTCCGGGCTCCTGCTGTGGCAGGGCCGCGCCGCGCACCCGGCCATCGCCGCCGAAGCCGGCCTGCCCTACACTGCGTTGACCGCCACGGACCTCGCCGAATGACCCCCACCGCCGGCGACATCGATGCCCTCCTGCCGCAGACGCAATGCACCAAGTGCGGCTACGACGGTTGCCGTCCCTACGCCGAGGCGATCGCCGCGAACCAGGCCGACATCAACCAGTGCCCGCCCGGGGGCGAGCCGGTAGTGGTGGGCCTCGCGGCCCTGACCGGGCGCGCGCCCAAGCCCCTCAATCCCGCCAATGGGGAATACCGGCCGCCCCAGGTCGCGGTGATCGATGAGGCCACCTGCATCGGCTGCACCAAATGCATCCAGGCCTGCCCGGTGGACGCCATCGTCGGGGCCTCGAAGCTCATGCACACCGTGATCGCCTCGTGGTGCACGGGATGCGAGCTGTGCATTCCACCGTGCCCGGTGGATTGCATCGCGCTGGAACCCGTGGCGGCGTTGCCCGATCCGGACCTCTCGCGCACGCGCCACGCATTCCACGGCTTGCGCATGGCGCGCGACCAGGCCGAAAGCGCCGCCCGACTGGAAGCCTGGGAATGACCCCCGCGAAACGCGAGGCGCTGTTCGACAACCTCGCTCAAGCGATGCCCGACCCCAGGACCGAGCTCGAGCACACCACTGCCTTCGAGTTGCTGGTGGCGGTGGCATTGTCGGCGCAGGCCACCGACAAGAGCGTGAACCTCGCCACCGCGAAGCTCTACAAGGTCGCGAACACGCCGAAGCAGCTCGCCGCCCTCGGCGTGGAGGGCCTGGAGCAGTACATCCGCACCATCGGCCTCTACCGCGGCAAGGCGAAGAACGTGATCGCGCTCTCCAACCTCCTCCTCGAGCAGCACGGCGGCGAGGTGCCGCGCACGCGCGAGGCGCTCGAGGCCCTGCCGGGCGTCGGGCGCAAGACCGCCAACGTGGTGCTGAACGTGGCCTTCGGGGAGCTCACCATCGCAGTCGACACCCATGTGTTCCGCGTCGCCAACCGCACCGGGCTCGCCCCTGGCAAGGATCCGCTGGAAGTCGAGGCAAAGCTGATGAAAGTCACGCCGAAGAAGTACCTGCGCGATGCGCACCATTACCTGATCCTCCACGGCCGCTACACCTGCCTCGCGCGCAAGCCCCGGTGCGGCAAGTGCCCCATCTACGAGCAATGCGGGTTCAGGCAGAAGCGCGCGATCGCGGCCGAGATGGCCGAAACGGCGCTGCCGCGGTGATGTTCAATCCCAGCCGCGACCAGGCGCGCGCGTTCCTCTTCGAGCTGTGGGCGAAGGACCGCGCGGGGCTGCCGTTGACGCCGCTCGAATCCATCGCGCTCGGGATCGTGATGGAGCACCCCGAATACCATCCGTACCTCGAGGACCGCGAGCGTTACCTCGAGCGCGACTGGCGCCCGGAAGGCGGCGAGACCAACCCGTTCCTGCACCTGCAGATGCACCTCGCGATCGAGGAGCAGCTGTCGATCGACCAGCCGCCGGGCATCCGCGCCGCCATCGAGGCGCTGGCCCGGCGCACCGGCTCCCGCCACGACGCCTTCCACCTTGCGCTCGAGTGCCTCGCCGAGGTCATCTGGCAGTCGCAGCGCAACGGTGTGGCGTTCGACAACCAGCGCTACCTGGACTGCCTGAAGAAGTAAGCGCTCTGGCGGAGGATTTCACCCTTCGCGCGCGAGCGCCGCTTCATGCTGCACGAGGAAAGAACCTTCGTGGAGAACGTACGCCCATGATCGCCGTCATTTTCCAGGTCCGGCCCAACCCCGGGCAGCAGCAGGCGTACCTCGCCGCCGCCGCGAGCCTTCGACCTACGGCATGAACGAGCGGGAGCA
>JBBQBW010000581.1:0-2234 GCA_038318025.1 Burkholderiales bacterium
TCAGCGCCCGGCGCGCGCGCCACGTCGGCTGCGGGAGCTTGCGGCTGCCGGTGGTGGACATGATCGAGGTGAGGCTCGCCACCTTGCCCGGCTCGCGGGCCGCCAGGTTCTGCGCCACCATGGCGCCCATCGAGGCACCCACCAGGTGGGCGCGGGCGATGCCCAGCGCGTCGAGCAGCGCCGAGGTGTCGCGCGCGAGGTCGTCGAGCGCGTACGGCGCACGGACCGGCAGGTGGAGCGCATAACGCATCGACGCCACGCCGAGGCGCGGCATGCCCAGGGAATCCAGGTGGGTGGAGAGGCCCGCGTCGCGATTGTCGAAACGCAGCACGTGGAACCCCGCGTCGGCGAGCGCGCGGCACAGCGCCTCGGGCCACAGGATCATCTGCACGCCCAGCCCCATCACCATCGCGATGGTGGGCGCGCCGGGGTCGCCGAAGGAGTCGTGCTCCAGCCAGACGCCGTTGGCGTCGGTCCGCGGCACGGGCGCTGTCTCAGCCTGCGGCGCGATACGGGTCGCGAAAGACCCAGCGCCGCCAGCCGTCGAGATGAAAGGCGCTCCAGCGGCCCTCGTGCTGGCTCAGCCGGTCGGCCACCGCATACCACGCCGCCGGATGCATGCCGATGCCGAAGTGGCTCGCGCCCACCTCGATGCTCTCGGCGCGCGGACCCTTCGGCTGCAGGCAGCATTGCCACGCGACGATGCCGTCGCTGCGGCTGAAGACCGAGGTGGTGGGCACGGGCGGCGCCTCGCGCACGCGGTCGAAATCCCCGGTGTCGTCGAGGCTGTGGCCGCTCGCGAGCTCGTAGAGGCGCCAGGCACGGTTCGCCCTGGGATGCCCGGTGAAGGGCGAGCCCAGCGTCACCACGCACCGCACGTCGCGGGGAGCGAGCCGGCCGATCTCGCGCGCGTACACACCCCCCAGGCTCCAGCCCACCAGGCTCACGCGCCGCCCCGAGGATTTGCGCAACGCGCGCACGCGCTCCAGGCTGCGCTCGAGCACGCCGGCGCGCGGGCCGAAGTTGAACTTGAGGTCCCAGCCGTGGGGCCGGTAGCCGCGCTCGTTGAGGAAGGTGCGCAACGGCAGCGTGCTGAGATCCGGGGCGCCCAGCCCGGGGAACACCACCACCGCGTGCCCGTCGCCGCGCGGGGCCTGGCGCAGCAGGGGGTAGGCGGCGAGGGCCGCGCCGAACTCCCACGGGGCGCGCCCCTCGAGGGCGAGGAGGAACGGATTGGGGGCCTTGAGGTCCCGGGATCCCTTCATCGGCGGTCGCAGCACTTCATGCGGGAAACAATCTACCGGAATCCGGGACGGAAAGCCTTGTCGGATATAGTTATGCGATCCCTTCTCCGCCCCGGTTCATAACCTCCCGGGCACCCTATGGAACCCCTCAAAATCGGCGTCTCGGCGCGGCTGCTGTACCCGGATCCCGCGCGCACCTTCCTCCCGACCAAATCGATCCAGTACGTGGAGCAATCGGCGGCCAACTGGATCATGTCCGGCGAGGTCCTCGCGTTCATGGTGCCGGAGATGAGCCTCGCCTCGCCCCACGTGCCCAAGGCGCTCAAGGTGAAGCACTATGTGGACGCGCTCGACGGCCTCCTGCTCCAGGGGGGCGCCGACATGTCCCCGACCAGCTACGGCGAGACGCCGCTGAACCCCATTTGGGCCGGCGACGCCATCCGCGACGCCTACGAGATCGAGCTCTTCAACGAGTTCGTCTCCCAGGGCAAGCCCGTGTTCGGCATCTGCCGCGGCCACCAGGTGATCAACGTGGCGCTCGGCGGCTCGCTTTACCAAGACATCGCCACGCAGTGCGAGGACAATGGCGTCCAGCACCGCGACGACAAGCGCTACGAGAACCACTTCCACGACGTGCGCATCCTGCCCGGCACGTGGCTCTCGCACGTGTATCCGCAGACCCAAAGCGCGCGCATCAACACCATCCACCACCAGGCGATCAAGGGTCTGGGCGAAGGCCTGGTGGTCGAGGCGGTGAGCGAGCCCGACGGCATCGTCGAGGCGGTGCGCTGGGAAGGCCACAGCTTCGTGGTGGGCGTGCAATGGCATCCCGAGTTCATGAATCCGAAGGACTCGGGATTGATCGACAGCCGCCCGCTGCTGCGCGCGTTCCTGACCGCGTGCGAAAGCCGCAAGCGCACCGGCAAGGCCACGCCGGTGATGTCCGCACGGGCCGCCTGATGGCGCAGCTGAAGATCGTGAATCCCGCCA
>JBBQBW010000582.1:0-2224 GCA_038318025.1 Burkholderiales bacterium
GTGACGATCGCCGCGTTCTTCCCGCCCATCTCGGCGATGCAGGGGCGCGGCCAGCGCCCGGCGGCGAACGCGCGAACGATGCCCATGCCGACTTCGTGCGAGCCGGTGAAGGTGATGCCGGCGAGGCCACGGGATTCCACCAGCGCCGCACCCACCTCGCCGCCGGGGCCGCTCACGTAATTCACTACGCCATCGGGTAGCCCCGCGTCGCGGAACGCTTCCATCAGGAGCCACCCCGACCAAGCCGTGTCGCTCGCCACCTTGAACACCACCGTGTTGCCGGCGACCAGCGCGGCACCGATGGGCCCGCCCGCCAGCGCGTAGGGGAAATTGAACGGCGCGATCACCGCCCACGTCCCGTAGGGCTTCAGCACCGAGCGGTTGCGGCTGGTGAATCCCGGAAGGGGATCGTGGGGCAGCTCGCGGTCGAAGCCGTCGTTGGCCTCCATCTGGTCGCAATACCAGGCGATCAGGTCCGCCGTCTCCTGCACCTCGCCGAGCGACTCCATGCGGTTCTTGCCAACCTCGAGGGCCACGGCGGCGGCGATGTCGTAGACCCGCTCCTCGATCACTCGGGCCGCCTTTCGAACCATCGCCACCCGCTCGCGCCATGGCGTCGCGGCCCACGCGGGGAACGCCGCGCGGGCGGCGGCGACAGCGTCGTCGGCGTCGCTGCGGCCCCCGCGGGCGAAGCGCCCCAGCAGCCACTCGCGGTCGATGGGGGAGCGCACTTCGAAGGCTTTCGCCCCTTCACGCGCGCGCCCGCCGATCCACATCGGGTGCTCCGCGCCCATCGCGGCCTTCACCCGGGCGAGTGAAGCTTCGAACCGCTGGTGCAGCGCCTCGGGCGGGTCGAACATCGTGGAGTAGGTCAGCTTGAACCCGTCGTCCGGCATCGGGAAACGCTCCAGTGGCAGGGGTGTGGATGAACTCGGGGCGGCTTCCGCGGTCCGGAAGGTATCCCCCGAGAAGACATTGGAGCATAGCCATGCGAAAGCTCGCCCTGCGAGCCGCGGCCATTTTCATGTGCGCCGCGGCGGCCGCCACCGGCGCCTCGGCCCAGGAGTGCAAGCCCCTCGAAACCCGCAAGCCCAACGGCGAGCAGCAGCGTCCCGCCTTCGCCGGCCAGACCCGCGCCTGCGCCGCGAAGGCCGACACCGGCTTCGAAGTGACGGTGCTCGCCAAGGGGCTCGACCATCCATGGGCGGTGGAGCCTTTGCCCGGGAGGGATTTCCTGGTGACGGAGAAGGGCGGGGCCATGCGCATCCTCTCGGCCCGGGGACAGCTGGGTGAGCCCCTTGCCGGCGTCCCCAAGGTGGACCCGAAGGGGCAGGGCGGCCTCCTCGACGTGGCGCTGAGCCCCGCGTTCGAGGCCGACAGCACGATTTTCTGGAGCTACTCCGCGCCGCGCGAGGGCGGCAACGGCACCGCCGTGGCCCGTGGCGTCCTGTCGAAGGACCGCAGCGCCGTGGAACAGGTGAAGGTGATATTCCGCGCGATGCCCACCTACGCCGGCAGTCTCCACTTCGGCTCGCGGCTCGTGTTCGGTCCCGACAAGATGCTCTACGTGACGCTGGGCGATCGCTCCGATGCGTCGATGCGTCCCCAGGCGCAGAGCCTCGATAGCCACATGGGCAAGACGCTGCGTATCAAGCCCGAGGGCGGCGCCGCGGAGGGCAACCCCTTCATCGGCAGGCAGGGTGCGCTGCCGGAGATCTGGAGCCTGGGACATCGCAACATCCAGGCCGCGGCCTTCGACGAAAAGGGCAACTTCTGGATCATCGAGCACGGCACCCGCGGCGGCGACGAGGTGAACCTGGTGAAGAAGGGGGTCAACTACGGCTGGCCGCTCGCCGCCTATGGCATCGAGTACTCGGGCGGAGCGATTCCCGGCGCCGCCACCGTGAAGGAGGGAACCGAGCAGCCGGTGTATTACTGGGACCCGGTGATCGCACCTTCCGGTGCGCAGGTCTATACCGGCAGCGCCTTTCCGTCCTGGAAAGGCAACCTCTTCGTCGGCGGCTTGAGGCAAACGACCCTGGTTCGGCTGGTGATTGAGGGCGACCGCGTGAAGGGCGAGGAGCATTTGCTGAAAGATCGCAAGAAGCGCGTGCGCGACGTGAAGCAGGGGCCCGACGGCGCGCTCTACGTGGTGACCGACGAGCGCGACGGGGAGTTGCTGCGCATCGCGCCGAAGCGCTGAGCCGGGTTCTCTAGAATAGGG
>JBBQBW010000583.1:0-2216 GCA_038318025.1 Burkholderiales bacterium
CCACTTCGTGATCGGCACGGTGCTGGGGATGCTTCCCGGCATGCTCGCCACCACGGTGCTCGGTGACCAGATTTCGGCACTCCTCGCCAACCCGCTGCGCTTCAACGTGTGGATGGTGGCCGCGGCCGCCGGCCTCATCGCGCTCGCGGCGGTGGCCGGTCGCCAGTGGCTGAGCCGGCAGCCCGCCTAGCCGCCAATGCCGGCGGTGCGCATCGCTTCCTACAACGTGCACCGCGCCATCGGCGGCGACGGGCACTGCGACCCGCCGCGCATCCTCCAGGTGTTGCGCGAGATCGACGCCGATGTCATCGCCTTGCAGGAAGTCGAGGCGCGAGACACCGGCGCCGACATGCTGGAGTGGCTCGGCAAGGAGATGGGCTACCACGCGGTCGCCGGCACCACGCTGATCCGCCACGACGGCCACTACGGCAACGGCGTCCTGTCGCGCTGGCCGATCAAGCAGCACCACCTCGTGGACCTGTCGTGGCGGCGCCGCGAGCCCCGGGGCGCCATCGCGGTGGACATCAACTTCGCTCCGGAGAAACACCTGCGGGTCGTGGCCACCCATCTCGGCCTGCAACCGGCCGAACGGCGCGAGCAGGTGCAACGGCTGCTGCGCCTCTTCACCTGGGGCCCCGATGAGGCGGCGGTGCTGATCGGGGACCTGAACGAGTGGTTCCTGTGGGGTCGCCCGCTGCGACGCCTGCACCAGCACTTCGCCCCGACCCCTCCGCGTCGGACTTTTCCTTCACGGATGCCGATGCTGGCGCTCGACCGGGTGTGGACGCATCCGGCTTCGATCCTGAAGGACTTGCGGGCCCATCGCAGTCCGTTGTCGCGGATTGCTTCTGATCATCTGCCCCTGGTCGCTACGCTCGAGATCTAGCGATTCGCCGTCTTGATACCTTGCGCCCGGGCAGGGGCCGCGGGACTTGATTGAGCCGACCGCTACTCTCCAGAGGAGGATGGGATCAGGAAGCTAAGCGAGCGGTGATCTTGCGGGCGACACTCGGCGGTCTCTCAATCAAGTCCCGCAAGGCCCCTCCCGAGCTTCCTCCGTCCATGTCCACCATCACCGAATCTTTGGAACGGAGTGGCGCTGCGCTACCCCACGAAACGGTACGGCGGCGCTGCGCTATCCCGCAGCGAACGTCGATACCAGTCGTTCACGGTAACGGTGATGAGCGCATCACTGCCCCTTCTACAAACCGCATTTTCGCTGCTCATCTCTATCCACGCTCATTGGCATGTGTCTGCGGGGCAGCGCAGCGCCGTGCACTACAGTTTCGTGGGGTAGCGCAGCGCCGCTTCAATTATTAAGTGGTGATGGTCGACATGGACAAAGGAAGCTCGGGACAGACCTTGGGGAAAGACTCGAGAAGGCGGGGAGTGTCGCCCGCGGGATCACCGTCCGAGTAGCTATCTCCTCCCGACCTTTGCAGGTTCGTATCGCCTGGCTCGAGGCTTTCCCCGGCCTGGGCCCGGGCGCACAGCCACCCTCTCCCCAGCCCTCTCCCAAGGGAGAGGGAGCCAAACGGCAGGCTTTCCCCGGCCTGGGCCCGGGCGCAAAGCCACCCTCTCCCCAGCCCTCTCCCAAGGGAGAGGGAGCCAATCGGCGGGCTTTCCCCGGCCTGGGCCCGGGCGCAAAGCCACCCTCTCCCCAGCCCTCTCCCAAGGGAGAGGGAGCTAAACGATCCTGATTGCACTACGATGGCGCCTTCCCTCCGCCCCGGAACACCCGTCATGCGCCGCCTCGTCACCGCCGCAGTCCTCCTCCTTGCGGCCCTCGCCGCCCACGCGCTACCCGCCAACGTCGAGCACGTCGAGACGTTCCGCGGCCTGTCGCAGTACCGGCTGAAGTCCAACGGCATGACGTTCCTGCTCTCCCAGGACCGCTCGAGCCCGGTGATCACCTTCATGGTCGTCTATCACGTGGGCTCGAGGAACGAGGCGCCCGGCAACACCGGCAGCGCGCACCTGCTCGAGCACATGATCTTCAACAAGAGCACGCAGAACTTCGGCCGCGCCAACGGGCACAAGACGTTCCAGGAGGTGCTCTACGAGGCCGGCGCCGACGCCGGCTCATCGAACATGACCACCTGGTACGACCGCATGAACGGCTACTCGACGCTGCCTTCCGACAAGCTCGAGCTCGCGATGCGGATCGAGGCCGACCGCCTCGGCCGCGGGTTGATCCTCGACAGCGAGCGCAAGAG
>JBBQBW010000584.1:0-2215 GCA_038318025.1 Burkholderiales bacterium
CCCGCGATCACCGCGCCGTAGCTGCGCTTCACCGACACGCGCCCGGTCTCGCGGATGGCCAGCTGCTTCAGCTCCGGGTAGGTGCCCTCGGCGTCGTAGTGGCTGGTGTAGATCACCCACTCGTGGCGGCTGCGCCGCGCGATCTCGAGGATGGTGCGCTCGAGTCCGCTCTTCACGTAGATCCACGGGTGGTAGAGGGCGATGCGCACCGTCAGCGGCTCCCGGCCCGCGCGTCGATCAATTGCCAGTACACCTGCTCCAGCTCGGCGGCGTAGCGGCGCCAGTCGTAGAAGAGCGACCGCCGCTGGTTCTCCACCCCCTGGCGGCGGCACTCGGCGGGGTCGTCCCACAGGCGCCGCACGGCGGCGGTGGCGGCATCCACGTCGTCGGGGGCGATACGCGTGCCCTCGAAGGGCAGCGGCGAGGTGGACACGATCGCGCAGCCCGCCGCCATCGCCTCCGGGAGCACCAGGCCAAACGTCTCCACCTTGGTGGGGAAGAGGAAGACGCGCGATCCGGCCAGCGCCTCGAGGTAGTGCGAGCGCTCCCCGGGCCGGCGCTCGACGCGGACGTTGGCCGGTGCGCCGGCGGCGATCTCGTCGTAGCGCTCGCCCCATCCGACGACGCGGAAGGGCACGTCCGGGAGCCGGCGCGCGACCTCCATGACGAGCCCGATGCCCTTCCTCACGTCGAGCTTTCCCGTGAACATCACGTAGGGACGCTCCTCGTGCCCGTAGTACTGGCCGTGCGTGATGCCCGGCACCAGCACCCGGTCCCCGGGGCGGTCGATCCCCACGCGCCGGGCGAGCTCCTGCGAGAATTCGCTCAGGTGCAGCTTCACGTCGAAGGGCCAGGCGAGCATGCGCCGCTCCATCCAGCGCCAGAGCCTCCCGGACACGGGGCCGCGCATCTCCAGCCACACGTCGCCGAAGAGCGCGAGGACGCCGCCCACGACCGGCTTGCCCAGCGCCTTGCCGGCACGAAGGGAGGGATACAGCGCGTGGTAGGTGAAGGCGTGGATCACGTCCGCCTCCCGGGCCAGCTCGGCGACCTCGCGCCAGGCGAAGTTCATGCGGTAACGCGACACCGGAAGGCGCACCGTGCGCATCCCCTGGTAGGAGGCGATGGCCGGGTCGCCGGTGGTCACCACCGTGACGCGGTGGCCGCGCTCCTGCAAATGGCGCGCCGCTTCGGTCACGATGTACTCGCCCCCTCCCGCGAAATCCGGGGGGAAGAGTTCATGGGCGAGCAGCACCGACACCGGGCGCGCGGTGCGGGCCACGGACGCCGCCGCGCTCACGCCGCGGCCCCGGGGGCGAGGCGCCGGAACAGGCTTTCGTACACCGGACCCAGGGTCTCCAAGCTGAAGCGGTGCGCGCTCTCGCGGCACGCCGCCACGACCTGCGGCGTCTTCCCCGCGGCCAGCACCTCGAGGATCGCGTCGGCGAGCCCGTCGGCATTGGTGGTCTCGCGCTGGGATTCGCCGGGATCAAAGAGCCGCCCGACGAGGGGGCCGTCGATGATCTCGGGCGGGCCGCCATAGGAGGCGGCAACCACCGGCGTGCCGGCGGCCATCGACTCGACCAGGACCATGCCGAAGGCTTCCTCCACGGCGGGAAGCACCGTGACATGGGCCTGGCCGTAGAGCCCGGGCAGGTCCTCGAGGCGGCCCACGCCGAGGAAATCCACCCGGTCGGCGATGCCGGCGGCGCGGCACTCGCGCTCGAGGCCCGCGCGGGTCTCGGCGCTCGCGTGGCCGGCAAACACGAGCCGCGCGTCCGGATGCGCGCGCGCCACCTGGCCGAAGGCGCGACAGAGCGCCAGCGCGCCCTTGCGGCGGTCGTTCGCATCGCTCGCGAAGAGGATCCGCGGCGCGCCGGCGCCGGCCGCGTGGACCTGGCCGAGGTACTGCTCGATCACCACCGGCGGCGCGATGGTGGTGGGCTCCACGCCGAACTCGGCACGGTACAGGTCGCCCGCGTAACGGCTCACGGTGACGGTGGCGTCGGCATGGCGCCTCACGGTGCGGAAGAACCACGCATCCAGCGGCACCGCGCGGAAATGGCGCCGCGAAAGCAGCCCCACGGAGTGATAGACGACCTTGTAGCGCGCCTGCGTGCGCTGCCGCGCCCGGATCGCCGCGTAGGCGTCGAAGTAGTGCATGCAGAACACCACGTCGGCATCGCTGCGGGCGAGCGAGTGCTGCAGCCGGAAG
>JBBQBW010000585.1:0-2203 GCA_038318025.1 Burkholderiales bacterium
AGGCCGGAGCCCGAGGCAGAGGGAGCAAAGTCCCCCTCCCCCCTGGGGGAGGGCCGGGGAGAGGGTAGGCCGCTGATCGAGGTGCGCGACCTGCACCGCTCCTTCGACGTCTCCCGCCCGTGGCTCAACCGCGTGCTGGAAGGCACGCCGCGCACGCTCCTCAAGGCGGTCGACGGCGTTTCCTTCTCGATCAAGCGCGGCGAGACGCTGTCGCTGGTGGGCGAGTCGGGCTGTGGGAAGTCCACCGTCGCGCGGCTCATCTGCGGCCTCTACGGGCCCACGCGCGGCTCGGTGGTGTTCGATGGCGTGGACCTGGCCTCGATTCACGAGCGCTCGAAGATGCTCGCGATGCGACGGCGCTTCCAGATGATCTTCCAGGATCCCTACGCGAGCCTGAACCCTCGCTGGCGCGTGCAGCGCATCATCGCCGAACCGATCCTCGCCCACGGGCTGGCGAGCGACCGCGCGACCATTGTCGAGACCGTGGCGCGCCTCCTCACCGACGTGGGCCTCTCCCCGCTCGACGCCGAGAAGTATCCCCACGAATTCTCCGGAGGCCAGCGCCAGCGCATCTCGATCGCCCGGGCGCTGTCGTCGAACCCGGAGTTCCTGGTGTGCGACGAGCCCACCAGCGCGCTCGACGTCTCGGTGCAGGCGCAGATCCTGAACCTGATGAAGGACCTGCAGCGCGAGCACGGCCTCACCTACCTTTTCATCTCCCACAACCTGGCGGTGGTGTCGCACATCTCCACCAGCGTGGGCGTGATGTACCTGGGGCGCATCGTCGAGATCGCGCCGACGCGCACCCTGTTCCAGCGCCCGCTGCATCCCTACACGCGGATGCTGCAAAGCGCGATCCCGGACATCACCATGTCGGGCAAGGCGCGCACCCCGGTGGCAGGCGAGGTGCCCAACCCGCTCGACCCACCGACCGGCTGCGCCTTCAACCCCCGCTGCCCGCACGTGCGCGAGAAGTGCCGCGTCGAGCGCCCGGAGCTGCTGGATTTCCAGGGGGCCAAGGTCGCCTGCCACGGCATCCACGAGGGATGGGTGCCGATCGAGGTCGCGGCGACGGTGGCAAGCCCCGCCTAGGAGCGGCCTAGTTGGTTTCCTCGGTGCGCCACCACGCCTCGCCGCCGTCGATGTGGATCAGGATCTCGTCGGCCACGTAGGGACCGTCGGCCTCCTGCAGCCGCAGGCCCGGCTCCACCAACTCCTCGTGCACCGCTTCCCAGTCGTCCCACTGGGCCGAGTCGTCGTTCTTGTTGGCACGCAGCAGGCGCAGCTCGCGATCGAAGAGCTCGCGCACCGCCTCGAACTCCGGGTTCGGCTGGAAGGCGCCGCTGAACCAGGGGTAGTCGGCCTCGCCGGGCTTCACCTCGATCGTGCCCAGCACGTCCTTTCCGCGCACCAGGTAAAGGGTGCGGGGCATCTCTGAGTTCGACACGGGGGTTCTCCTGGAATCGGCGGCTCACGTCGAATTCTACAGCGCGCGCTCACCCGACAAGGGAGCGCAGCACCATGTAGGCACCGAGGGCGATGAGCCCGCGGAAGAACCAGCGGCGAAAGGCCTCCGGGTGGAGGCGCTCGCGCAGCGCCTGGCCCGCATACATGCCGGCAAGCGCAGGGATCAACGCCAGCAGCGAGCCGCCCGCCATCGAGGGCTCGAACTTCCCGTGGGCCGCGAGGGCCAGGGCGAGGGCGACCGTGGAGACGGTGAAGGAGAGCCCCAGCGCCTGGATCAACTCCTCCCTGGTGAAGCCCAGGGATCCCACGTAGGGCACCAGCGGCACCACGAAGACCCCGGTGGCGCCGGCCAGCGCGCCGGTGACGGCGCCGACGAGCGGCGAGAGCCACGGCTCGTGGCGGCGCGACACGGAAAATTTCGGCGCGAGGAGGCCCACGATCCCGTACGCCGCGAGCGTGGCGCCCAGGGCCAGCGGCGCCCATTTCGCGGCGCTGCCGGTCATGAAGCCGATGCCGAGCGCGGTGCCGAGGCAGACGCCGAGCAGCATCGTCGCGAGCCGCCGCGCCAAGGGTCCGAAGCGCGGCCCGGCGGCAAGCTGCCACACGTTGGTGACGAGCGAGGGCACGATCAGGATCGCGGCGGCCTCCACCGTCGGCATCGCCAGGCCCAGGACCCCCATCGCCACGGTGGGAAGGCCCATGCCCACCACGCCCTTCACCAGCCCGGCGAGGAGGA
>JBBQBW010000586.1:0-2197 GCA_038318025.1 Burkholderiales bacterium
GGCAGGATCGGGCCGAAGATCTCCTCGGACATGAGGCGCGCGTGGGCGGGCGCGCCGGTGACGAGCGTGGGGGCCAGCTTGGGCGAGCCGGCGAAGTCCTCGCCCGCGGGGTTGATAGCCGTTACCCGCGCCCCGAGGGCCAGCGCCTCGTCGAGGTAACCGCGAAGCCGCTCGCGGTGGCGGTCGTCGACGATGGCGGTGTAGTCGGGGTTGTCGCGCAGCGTCGGGTACATGCGCGCCACGGCCGCGCGCGCCGCGGCGGCAAAGTCGTCGAGCCGCTCTTCGGGTACCAGCACGTAGTCCGGCGCGATGCAGGTCTGCCCCGCGTTGAGGCACTTGCCATAGAGGATCTTGCCTGCCGCCTCGGCGATGTCCACGCCGCGCCCCACGATCGCCGGGGACTTGCCGCCCAGCTCGAGGGTGACCGGCGTGAGGTGCTCGGCCGCGGCTCGCATCACCTGGCGCCCGACCCCGGTGGATCCGGTGAACAGCAGGTGGTCGAAGGGCAGTGCGGTGAAATCGCGTGCCACATCGGGACCGCCGGTTACCACGTGCACCACGCCGGGATCGAAGCGGGCCGCGACCAGGCGCGCGAACAGCTCGCCCGTGGCCGGGGCGGTCTCGGACATCTTCACCAGCGCCCGGTTGCCGGCCGCGAGTGCCGCCACCAGCGGACCCACGGCGAGGTAGAGCGGGTAATTCCACGGCACCACGATGCCGACCACGCCCAGGGGCTGGGGCACCACTCGCGAGCGCCCCGGCAGGAACCAAAGTCCGGTGGGCGCGCGGCGCGGCTTCGACCACGAGCGCAGGTTGCGGCGCGCATGGCGGATGCCTTCCAGGGACGGGAAGATCTCGAGCATGCGGGTCTCGGCACGGGAGCGCCCGCGGAAGTCGCGGTCGATCGCGGTGGCGATCTCGTCGGCGTGGTCGCGGACCAGCGCCTCGAGCGCATCGAGCGCCGCACGCCGCGCCGCCAGGGGCAACCCGCCGTCCGTGTCGCGCAGGCTGCGCTGGCGCTCGAAGGCCACCGAGAGAGGGCTGCCGTGGGCGATTCCGTCTTTCAAGTTCAACCGGAACTATCCTTCGTAATAAATTGATAATAAACAGTTAAAATTGACATGATATGGGAAAAATCAAACGAGCGTTTGAATCGGTTGTTAGAATACCATTGGCGGCCGGAATCGACATGCCGAAGACCCCTCCCATCTCCTCCGCGAATTCGCTGCGCACCCACCTCGAGCGCCTGAAGGCGCTGCGGGGCTCAAGCGCGGCCATACCCGGGCGCCTCGCCGAGTTGAAGGCATGGCAGTCGAAGCGGCTCGCCGGCACCTATGCGGACGTGGCCGCGCAACCGCGCTACCGCGCCGCCACTTCCTTCTTCCTCGACGACCTCTACGGCGCGAAGGATTTCAGCGCCCGAGACCAGGAGATGCTGCGCATCCTGCCGACCATGGCGCGGATCCTTCCGGCCTCGGCGGTGGAGACGGCGGCGCTCGCGATCGAGCTGGAGGGGTTATCGGAGGACCTGGACCAGCGTACCGCGGCGGCACTTGCCGGCGGCGCGATCACCGAGGCGAGTTACGCCGCGGCCTACCGTGCCGGCTCGACGCTGGAGGAACGGCAGCGGCAGGTGGACCTGATCGACGCCGTGGGCCGGCGGCTGGATGCGCTGGTGAGGAAGCCGCTGGTCGCCACGACATTGCGTCTGATGCGCCAGCCGGCGCGCATGGCCGGGCTCGGCGACCTTCAGGACTTCATGGAGAAGGGGTTCGAGGCGTTCCGCGCGATGGAGGGGGCCGATGACTTCCTCGCACTCCTGAAGGAGCGCGAGGAAGGCGTCATGCACCGCGTCTTTTCGGGGGCTTCGAAGCCGTTTTCGGTTTAGCCCCCTTCGGGGGCGGCTTGGAAGCCGCTTTCGCGGCACCCGGAAGCTTGGCGAAGAGCTGGTCCATTTCCGCCACCACGGCGCGCTCGATCGAGGGCTTCATCGCCTTCAGCAGCAGGCCCAGGCCCACGGTGAGGTGAACATCCTTCTCGTGCACCGCGAGGGCACCTTTCAATCCGGGGCGCTCGAAGTGGAGGGTGTTGCCTTCCCAGTCGCCGGACAGCCCGAACTTCCTGCCCAGGTCGGCGGCGAGCTTCTCGGCGGCGATGCGCGCCGCGGCGAGTCCCAGGCCGTGCGCGCGCTTCAGGT
>JBBQBW010000587.1:0-2194 GCA_038318025.1 Burkholderiales bacterium
CCCGCGCAACTGGACTGAGGAGCTCAAGTTCTACCTGCACGACATCCTGTTCGAGGCGCGCATCGCCGGCAAGGGCGTGATCGGCGGGGTGGAAACCCTGATCGGCAGCTCCACCATGCCGGAGGAGTTCGTCGAGCCCCACGATGTGCGCCGCTGGCTCGACCTCCACGGCGACGAGGAATCCCGGGTGGTCTACCGCCATGCGAGCGAGGAGGCGTCGCTGGGCCTGTCGGGCAAGCAGGTGATCCACCCGTCGCACATCCATCCGTGCAAAGTAGCCTTCACGCCATCGCCCTCCGAGATCAAGAATCGGGTCGCGATCCTGCGCGCGGCCATCGAGGCCGACGCCCTGATGGGGGGTGCCATCCGCTTCGAGGGCGAGATGCTCGATCCCCCGATGTTCGGCAAGGCGCTGCAGACGCTGCTCAAGGCCCACGCGCTGCATGCCCTGGGCGACGCCGACACGGCCTTCGCGGTCGAGGTGCTGAGGAAGCTGCCCGAACAGGTGGTGCGGGAGAATTGGCCCTACGGAGTCATCCTCTGACGCGGCGGGTGCGCCCGCTCAGGTAAAATTCGGCTTCTCCGTAACATCCCGCGCGGCCCCACCGCGCCTGCCCATGGCTCTCCCCTCCCCGAATTCACCCAAGCCCCGCAACGGGGCGCTGACCGCCCTTGCCGGATTGATGTTCTGGTCCCGCTGGCTCCAGGCCCCGCTCTACATCGGCCTCATCGTCGCCCAGGCGGTGTATGTCTACGCCTTCTGGATCGAGCTGATCCACCTCGTCCAGGCCGCCTTCGGCGACAAGCAAGCGATCGCGATGCTGGCCGAGAGCGTCGGTTTCTCGTTCGCCGAAAATGCGACCGTCAAGCTGAACGAGACCATCCTCATGCTGGTGGTGCTGGCGCTCATCGACGTGGTGATGATCTCCAACCTCCTCATCATGGTCATCGTCGGCGGCTACGAGACGTTCGTTTCGCGCATGAACCTCCAGAGCCACCCCGACCAGCCCGAGTGGCTCTCGACCGTGAACGCGTCGGTGCTCAAGGTGAAGCTCGCCACCGCCATCATCGGCATCTCTTCGATCCACCTGCTCAAGACCTTCATCAACGCCGAGCTCTACAGCGAGAAGACGCTGATCGCGCAGACCGTGATCCACTTCACCTTCCTGCTCTCGGCGATGGCGATCGCGGCCTCCGACCGCCTGATGCCGCACGGCCCCGTGCCGGGCAACGGCCACCGACCATGACCGTGATCCGCGAGGAAGACTTCATCCAGTCCATCGCCGACGGCTTCCAGTACATCAGCGTCTACCATCCGCCGGACTTCATCCTCCCGCTGGTGGAGGCGTACCACCGCGAGGAGTCTCCCGCGGCGAAGGACGCGATGGCGCAGATCCTCATCAACTCGCGCATGGCCGCCGAGGGCGTGCGGCCGATCTGCCAGGACACCGGCATCGCGCTCGCCTTCATCCGCGTCGGCATGCAGGTGCGCTGGGATACCGACAAGCCGCTGGCCGAGCTGGTGAACGAGGGCGTGCGCCGCGCCTACACCGACAAGGTGAACCCGCTGCGCGCCTCGATGCTCGCGGACCCCGACGGCAAGCGCCGCAACACCGGCGACAACACCCCGGCGGTGACGCACGTGGAGCTGGTGCCAGGCGACAAGGTCGACGTGGTCGTCGCCGCCAAGGGCGGCGGCAGCGAGAACAAGAGCAAGTTCGCGATGCTGCTGCCCTCCGACAACATCGTCGACTGGGTGCTGCAGATGGTGCCGACCATGGGCGCGGACTGGTGCCCGCCAGGCATGCTCTCGCTCGGCATCGGCGGCTCGCCCGAGAAGGCGATGCTGATGGCCAAGTGGGCGATGATGGAGCCCCTGGACATTCACGAGCTGAAGGCGCGCGGCGCCACCAACCGCGCCGAGGAGTTGCGCCTCGAGCTCTTCGAGAAGGTGAACGCGCTCGGCATCGGCGCCCAGGGCCTCGGCGGCCTCACCACGGTCCTCGACGTGAAAGTCACCGAATACCCGACGCACGCCGTCGGCAAGCCAGTGGCGCTGCTCCCCAACTGCGCCGCCTCGCGCCACGCGCACTTCGTGCTCGATGGTAGCGGCCCGGCGACCTTCGAGGCGCCGTCGCTCGACCTGTGGCCGAAGCTCGAGATGGACGTAGCCTCCAGCCGCCGCGTGAACCTC
>JBBQBW010000588.1:0-2189 GCA_038318025.1 Burkholderiales bacterium
CGCCGGTGTCGGCCTCGCGGCCGTCCTGCAGGGCTGGAACGCCAACGAAGCGGCCGCGGCGCGCCCCGCCCTCGCTGGCGCCGGCCCCTACGGCAACGTGGCGCCGGTGCGCGACCTCACCACCGGGCTCGAGCTGCTCCAGCTCCCCGATGGTTTCCAGTACCGCAGCTTCGGGTGGACCGGGGACACGATGGCCAACGGCGAGCGCGTGCCGGGCGGCCACGACGGCATGGCGGTGGTGGCCGAGCGCGTCGTGCCGAGACTTGGCGCGACGACATTCCTCATCCGCAACCACGAGCTCGGGCTGGGCAAGCTGATCTCGGCGCCGGCCCGCTACGACACGGCGATGGTGACCGCGGGCTCGAACGTCGGCCGTCCCGCCGGCGGTAACACGCTGCTCGCATTCCGCGGCCGGAAGTGGATCGAGGTCGCGCCCGCGCTGGGCGGCACGCTCGCCAACTGCGCAGGAGGGCCCACGCCGTGGGGCACCTGGCTCACCTGCGAGGAAACGATGACGGACCTCACCCCCGCTGGCGGCCGCAAGCATGGCTATGTCTTCGAGGTGCGCGTCGAGGCCGAGGCGACCACCGGGCAGCCCATCGTCGGCATGGGCCGCATGAGCCATGAGGCGGTCGCGGTCGATCCCGCCACCGGCGCGGTGTACCTCACCGAGGACAACCGCAACCTCTCCGGCTTCTATCGCTACCTGCCGAACGACAGGTCGGGTCGTCCCGGCTCGCTCGAAGCCGGCGGAAGGCTGCAGGGCGCGCGCGTGAAGGGCCGTCCGATGGCCGACCTCAACGTCGCGGTCGTGGGCGAGCAGTTCGAACTCGAATGGGTGGACATCGCCGCGCCCGACGCGAACCCCGGCCCCTTCGCCGACGCAACCGTCACCGGCACCGCGAGCGGCCCGTTCCTGCAGGCGCGCGCGCAAGGCGCGCTTCGCATGGCGCGCGGCGAGGGCATCTGGCACTTCGGCGGCGAGCTCTTCATCGTCGACACCGCGACCGGCCGCGACGGCTCCGGGCGTCCCGGGCGCGGCGAGGGCGCGGTGTGGAGCCTCGACCTTGCCGCGCAGCGGCTCACCGCGCACTTCGTCTCCACGCACGCGCTCGATGCGAACAATCCCGACAACGTGACGGTGAGCCCGCGCGGCGGCATCGTGCTCTGCGAGGACGGCGGCGGGGTGAACGACGCGTTCGGTTTTGGGGAGCGCATGGTTGCGCTCACGCCAGAGGGCGCCCCTTACGTGTTCTGCAAGAACAACACACTGCTCAGCCTCGATGACGTGGCCGACGCCGGCAAGTCGGTGCCGCCCGGCGACTACCGCGGGCGGGAGTTCGCGGGCGCCTGCTTCGACGCGAAGGGCGAAGTGATGTTCGTGAACATGCAATCGCCCGGCATCACCTACGCGATCTGGGGGCCGTGGGCACGCGGCAACCTCTAGAGGGAAAGGTCGGCTCTACTGCTTCTCGACGATGACCCGGCCGTCCTTCACGTGCACGCGATAGCGGTTTCCGTCCTTGCAAGTGGCGGTGAAGTCGTTGTCGCCCCGCACGACATAACTCACGACCTCGCCGCACGGCTTGCCCTGCAGGGCGATCACGGCGGTGAGGTCCTGGCGCTGCTTCGGGTCGTCCGCGGCGATGGCAATCGATGCGCCGAGGCATGCGATCGCGAGGGTGTAGGCGGCTCGAGACATGGTCTCTCCTATTGGATTTGCGTGAATTTCTGCCGGTCCGCAAGCACGCCCCAGATCGCATCGCGCGACGCGTTGAGGTCGCGGGCGAGCGCCTGATCCTGGTCCTGGACGAGCGAGAGCACCTTCATCAGCAGCAAATCGAACGAGGGGCGCAGCCCCGGGAGCGTCGGCGGTCGGCTGCCGGCGTGGTAGGCCTTGAATTTCGCGACCAGGTCATCGACCTGGTTCTTCAGCGACAGCTTGGTCATGAAGCCGATCGCACTCGTGTCCTTGAGTCGCTGCTCGAGCGACCTGAGATCGAGCGGCGCGGGGGCGGCGGAAGCCGGCGCCTGCGCCTTTGGCGCAGCCGCGGCAGGCGCCGGGGGCGCCGCTTTGGGGGACGTCGCCTTGGTCTGCACCGCTGCAGGCATTGCAGGTTGTGCCTTTGGCGCAGCCGCGGCAGGCGCCGGGGGTGCCGGGGGTGCTGCTTTGGGGGACGACGGCTTGG
>JBBQBW010000589.1:0-2184 GCA_038318025.1 Burkholderiales bacterium
TGTGGATGATCTTCTTGTCGGCGATGGAGTCGATGGTCTTCTGCTCGGTGCGCAGGACCTGCTCCGCCGCAGTGGCGTCACCCGCCGCGATCGCTTTCTGGACTTTTTTGATGGAGCTGCGCAGCGAGGTGCGCAGGCTCACGTTCGCCGTGCGTTGCTTGACAGATTGCTTCGCGCGCTTGGTCGCCTGCGTGGAATTTGCCATGATTCTCTCTGTAGGGAGGTGTACAAAACGAAGCCTGATATCATACATCACTTGTCCATACGAAACAAAGCCCTAGACCGCATCGCGTGAACCTGCTGAAAGCCGCCGCCTCGGTGAGCGGCATGACGCTGCTGTCGCGCATCACGGGCTTCGTGCGGGACATGCTGATCGCGGTGACCTTCGGGGCCGGCGCCGCGACCGACGCCTTCGTGGTCGCCTTCCGCAGTCCCAACCTGCTGCGCCGCCTCTTCGCCGAAGGGGCCTTCTCCCAGGCCTTCGTCCCGGTGCTCGGCGAGTACCGGAAGCTGCGCGGCGACGAGGCCACGCGGGTCCTCGCCGGCAAGGTGATGGTGACCCTGACCGTGGGCCTCTTCGTCGCCACCCTCATCGGCGTGGTCTCTGCCCCCGTCCTGGTCTACATGTTCGCGGGCGGTTTCGCGAAGGACGCAGACAAGTTCGCGCTCACGGTCACGATGCTGCGGATCTGCTTCCCCTACATCCTGTTCGTGTCGCTGGTGTCGTTCTCGGCGGGAATGCTCAACACCTACGGCTCGTTCAAAGCGCCGGCATTCACCCCGGCGCTGCTCAACTTCGTCTTCATCGGCTTCATCCTGTGGCTGGCGCCCCACCTGGAGCAGCCGGTCACCGCGCTCGCCTGGGCGGTATTCGTCGGCGGCATCGTGCAGCTCGCCTTCCAGGTCCCGTTCCTGTTGCGCATCCGCATGCTGCCCCGGCCTGCCTGGCGCCCGCGCGACGAAGGCGTGGTGCGGATCCTCAAGCTGATGGGCCCTGCGCTCCTCGGTGTGGGCGTGGCGCAGATCTCGCTCCTCATCAACACCCACGTGGCCTCGCGCATCTCCGATGGCGCGGTCTCCTGGCTCTACTACGCCGACCGGCTGATGGAATTCCCGTCGGCGCTCCTCGGCGTGGCGCTGGGCACGGTCATCCTGCCGGCGCTGGTGCGCCACCACCACTCGGACGATCCCCAGGCCTATTCGCGCGTGCTGGATTGGGGCCTGCGCCTGGTCTTCGTGCTGGCGTTGCCCGCGGCGGTGGCCCTGTGCCTGCTCGCCGTGCCGCTGGTGTCCACGCTCTTCTGGCACGGCGACCTCTTCACCCGCCACGACGTGATGATGACCCGCCACGCCCTCATCGCCTACGCGGTGGGGCTGTGGGGAATCATCGCGGTGAAGATCCTGGCGCCGGGGTTCTACGCCCGGCAGAACATCCGCACCCCGGTGAAGGTCGCGATCGCCACGCTGATCGTGACGCAGCTCCTGAACCTCGCCTTCGTGCCGTGGCTGGGCCATGCGGGACTGGCGCTCTCGATCTCCGCCGCGGCCTGCTTCAACGCCGGCTGGCTCTGGTACCTCATCCACCGTCAGGGCGGCTACCGGCCCCAGCCCGGCTGGGGCGCCTTCCTCATCAAGGTCGCCGTGGCCCTGTACCTCATGGGCGGGGCCATCTGGTACGCAATGGGCACCGAGGCGTCATGGTTCTCGGTTGCCGCGGGCGCGCGCGCCTGGCGACTGGGCTACGTGATCGCCGCCGGCACCCTCACCTACTTCGCGGCGCTCGCATTGATGGGATTGCGCGTGCGCGACTTCTCGCGCCAGGCCTGAGGATGCGCATCCTGCGGCACGGGCGTCCCGGAATGCCGGCGAGCGCCATCGCCATCGGCAGCTTCGACGGCGTGCACCGCGGACACGCCGCGCTGATCGGCAACGTGCGCGATCGGGCGCGGGCCCTCGGGCTCGCCACCGCCGTCATCACCTTCGAGCCCCTCCCCCGGGAGTTCTTCGCGCCCCAGGCGGCGCCGGGGCGGATCAGCTCGCTCGCGGAGCGGCTCGCGTGCCTGGCGAGCCTCGGCGTGGAAGTGGCGTACGCGCTGCGCTTCGACCGCGCCTTCGCCGCGCTCACCGCCGAGGCCTTCGAGAAGAGGCTCGCCGCGCACCACCGCGCGCGCTGGGTGATGGTGG
>JBBQBW010000590.1:0-2171 GCA_038318025.1 Burkholderiales bacterium
CGACGCGCAGGTCCTGCGTGATGCGCCCGGACTGCTCGATCTCCACCTCGTGGGGTGGGTCGCGGAACGGCTCTTTCAGCGCCGCCTCGTACCATTCCTTCATCGAGGGGCGCGCCAGCATGTGGCGCACGTATGCGGCCGCAGGAGGCGGCAGCTCGAGGCCGTAGGTCTGGACCCGGAATACCACGGGTGCGAAGAACGCATCCACCGCGGTGAACTCGTGCCCGGCGAGGAACGGGCCACCGAAGCGCGCGATGCCCTCCGACCACGCCTCGCCGATGCGCTGCACGTCCTTCTTCAGCGCCTCGGACTGCGCGTTCAGCGCAACGCGGATACCGCAGTTCATCGAGCAGTCGTTGCGCAGCGCGCCGAAGCCGCTATGCATCTCGGCCGCCATGCAGCGCGCCCATGCCCGGGCCACCGGGTCCGCGGGCCAGATGCCCGCATGCCCTTCCGCCAGGTACTCGGCGATGGCGAGGGAGTCCCACACCACCAGGTCGCCATCCTGCAGCAGCGGCACCTTGTTGGTCGGAGAGCCCGCGTGCGCCCTGGCCGCGAACTTCGGGCCGAAGACGTGCAGCTTTTCGTGGAAGGCGATCGACTTCTCCCGCATGAGCACCCACGGGCGAAGCGACCAGGAAGAGTAGTTCTTGTTGCCGATGTGGAGGGTATACATGCGAGCCATCCTACGTCGCGCCTGCCCGGCGGCACAAACGAAAAGAACTGGCCACCTTGTGAGTCGACTTCACATGGACATTACACTCACGCCGGCATCGGCATCCCGTTGAGCCCCGCCGCCTCGTCCTGCCCGGTCATGACGTTGGCGTTCTGGATCGCCTGCCCCGCCGCGCCCTTGCCGAGGTTGTCCACGGCGCCGAGCGCCACCACCAGCCCGGTATTGGGATTCACCGCATAGGAAAGGAAAGCGAAATTGGACCCGCTCGCCGCGCTGGTGTGCGGGCCGCGCCCCTTCTCCGCCGCAAGCACGCGCACGAAGGGCTCCTTTCCGTACATCGCCATCGCCGCCTCGTAGAGCTTCGCCGCAGTCACCGCACCCTTGGGGCGTCCGTAACAAGTCGACAGCAACCCGCGCTTCATCGGCACCAGGTGCGGAGTGAAGAGAATGGTGGCCTTCTTGCCGCCCACCTGCGTGAGAGCCTGCTCGATCTCCGGCACGTGGGGATGGCTCTCCAGTCCATAAGCAAAGAGGTCCTCGCTGGTCTCGACGTAGCCGAAGCCGCTCGCACCGCCGCGCCCCGTGCCCGTGACGCCGGATTTGGCATCGACGATCACGCCTTCCGACTCGATCAGGCCTTCCTTGATGAGGGGCGCCAGGGCGAGCAGCGTGGCGGCGGGATAACACCCGGGGTTTGCCAGCCGCGTGGCCTTGCGAATCTTCTCGCGCGCCCCCGGCAACTCCGTCAATCCATAGGTCCAACCCTCGACGAAGCGATGGTCACCGCCCACGTCGACGATCTTCACGTTGGCCGGCACCTTACCGAGCGGCTCCTTCGACTTCCCCGTCGGCAGCGAGGCGAACAGCACGTCCAGGCCGCCGAGCTTCTCGGGCTCGAACGACTCGATCATCACGTTGCCCGCGGGATGCCGGTCGAGCGAGGGATAACGCTGCGAGACGCGCTGGCCCGCCGTCGACTCACCCGCCGCGTAGGCGAGCTCGAACGTCGGGTGTCCCATCACCAGCCGCAGCAACTCCGCGCCACCGAACCCGCTGATTCCCACGATGCCGACCTTCATGCGATCTTTCCTATTGCCGTTTGGATCGATTGTGCATCATTCGGCCGGACCAGCGTCTCGACCACCTGCCCATCCTTCATGAACACCAGCGTCGGCCACAGCTTCACCTTGAAGGTGCGCCCCAGGCGCCGCCCGCTGCCGTCTTCAACCCTGATGTGGCGCACCGCTTGGTACCCCTCGAACGCCCGAACAATGTGCGGTTGCGCCCCGCGGCACCAGCCGCACCAAGGCGTTCCGAACTCGATCATCGTCGCGCCGGGCAGCGCATCGACCTCCGCCCGCGTCGGCTCCTTCGCTTCGTGGCTCTTCGACAATCCCATGGCAAATGAATGGGGTCAGGTTCAATTATCAGCAAGCGAAAATGGGGACAGGTCGGAAAATGAACCTGACCCCATTAAGCCTCCAGGCGAATCCAG
>JBBQBW010000591.1:0-2161 GCA_038318025.1 Burkholderiales bacterium
CGTCTTTGAAGCCTTTGACGGCCCCACCCAGGTCGCCGCCCATGTTGCGCAGCTTCTTCGTGCCGAAGATGAGCAGCACGATCACGAGCACGATGACCCAATGCCAGATGCTGAAGGAACCCATTTGATGCGTCTCCTGGAGCGGCAGGCGCCCTATTCCCGCACGATCATGCGGGGAAGCGGTTCGGGGCCGGCGATGATATGGATATGCAAATGATACACGTCCTGACGCCCGATCCGGCCGGTGTTCACGATGGTGCGGAAGCCGTCGGTGGCGCCCTGCTCGCGGGCGAGGCGCCCCGCCATCGCCATCATCCGGCCCAGCACGCGCGCGTGGGAATCGTCGCACTTCGCGAGCGACTCGATGTGCGCCTTGGGGATGATCATGAAGTGCACCGGCGCGACCGGGCTGATGTCATGGAAGGCGAGCATGTCGTCGTCCTCGTACACCTTGCGGCTGGGGATCTGCCCCGCGACGATGCGGCAGAAGATGCAGTCGGTCATGCCTTTCCTCCGTCCCTGGAAGCCTTCTCGTCGATGCCGGAGCGGCCCTCGCGGCGCTCCAGCTCCCGCAACACGTCGGCGGCACCCACGCCGTGCCAGGCGAGCATCACCAGGCAATGGAACCACAGGTCCGCGGTCTCCCGAACCACCGCGTCGCGGTCCGTTCCCTTGGCGGCGATGACGGTTTCGGTCGCCTCCTCCCCCACCTTCTTGAGGATCGCGTCAAGACCCTTCGCATTCAGCGCCGCCACGTAGGAGGTCGATGGGTCGGCCGCGCGTCGCGCGTCGATCGCCGCCTGCAGCCGCTCGAGGATGTCGCGATCAGCCACCGCCGGCGGCCTCCGGGCCCGCGACTACCGGGTCGGTCTCCACCCAGCGCCGGGCCGCTCCGGCGCCCTCGAGACGATTGAAGAAGCAGCGCCGCCGCCCGGTGTGGCAGGCGATTCCCGCCGTCGATTCCACCCGCAGGAGCACCGCGTCCGCATCGCAGTCGAGGCGCACCTCGACCACGCGCAGAACGTGGCCCGAAGTCTCGCCCTTGCGCCACAGCGCGCGCCGGGAGCGCGACCAGTAGGTCGCTTCGCCGCTCTCCACGGTGCGGCGCAGCGCCTCGCGGTTCATCCAGGCGAGCATCAGCACCTCGCCCGAAGCCGCGTCCTGCGCCAGCGCTGGCACCAGCCCGTCGGCGTTCCAGGCCACGGCCTCCACCCAGTCGGCGTTCACAGCCGCATCTCGATGCCGCGCGCCGCGAGGAACCGCTTGGCGTCCGGGATGGCGATCTCGCCGAAATGGAACACCGACGCCGCCAACACCGCGTCGGCACGGCCGCGCTCGATGCCCAGCGCCAAGTGCTCGAGGGTGCCGACCCCACCACTCGCGATCACCGGGATGGTCACCGCCTCGCTCACGGCGCGCGTGAGCTCGAGGTCGAAGCCGCTCTTGGTCCCGTCGCGGTCCATGCTGGTGAGGAGGATCTCGCCCGCACCGTGCCCGGCCATGGTGCGCGCCCACTCGACGGCATCGAGCCCGCGCGCCTTGCGCCCGCCGTGGGTGTACACCTCCCAGCGTCCCGGACCCGCGGCGCGCGCGTCGATCGCGACCACGATGGCCTGGGAGCCGAAGCGGCGGGCGGCGCGCTGGACGAGCGAAGGGTCTTCCACGGCGGAGGTGTTGATGCTCACCTTGTCCGCGCCAGCGTTGAGAAGCTTCCTCACGTCCTCCACCTGACGCACGCCCCCGCCGACGGTAAGGGGGATGAAGACCTGGTCCGCCACCCGCTCGATCACGTCCACGATGGTGTCGCGCGCATCGCTGGAGGCGGTGATGTCGAGAAAGGTGATCTCGTCGGCGCCGGCCTCGTCACAACGCCGGGCGATCTCCACCGGGTCGCCGGCGTCGCGCAGGGCCACGAAGTTGACGCCCTTCACCACCCGCCCCGCGTGCACGTCCAGGCAGGGAATGATCCGCTTGGCCAGTCCCATCAGCGTTCGCCGCGAGGCGGCAGCACGCATCGCACCGGCCGCTAGGGCTCGCCGGCGGCGGCCTTGAGCGCCTCGGCGAAGTCGAGCTTGCCCTCGTAGATCGCGCGGCCGGTGATGGCGCCGGTGATGCCCTCGTGCTCCACGGCGCACAGCCGACGGACGTCGTCCAGGCTGTT
>JBBQBW010000592.1:0-2157 GCA_038318025.1 Burkholderiales bacterium
GGTCGCGGCGCAGCTGTGGCGCGATCAAGCAGCGCCAGTTCGGTGTCGGTGAAGACGGCCGTCGGCGCGACCGCTGGTCCGGTCCGTCGGAGCCACGTCATCCAGGAGATCCTCCAGGCCGTGACGCAGGCGAGCGCGATACAGTTGGCCAGGCGGTCTGCGGTGGTGAGGCGGATGTCCTCGATCCTGCAGCCGGTCTTGAGGGTCTTGAAGAAGGTCTCGATGCTCCACCGGCGCGCATAGCAGTCGAGCTTGTGGACGGCCTCGGCGAAGCTGGTGACCTCGAGGTTGGTGATCAGCTTCCAGAGCAAGGGGTCCCGATGGTCGGGCGGGTCGATCTCTTCCGCGTGGACGATCTGAAGCTGCTGATGTTCATACTTTTTTTGTTTACCTATCGGTGGGCATACCATCATGGTAGCGAACTTCACTGAGAGGCGGGCCTGCTGCGGCCGGCCCGGGGCATCGCGGAAGCGGACGAGATGCGTTCCGCCCGGCTCAACGCCCGCCATCACCCGGGCGATGGTCCGCCCCGCGGATCGCCTCCAGCACCGGCGCCAGGTCCTGCGCATGCCGATCGGCGTTGCGCGCGACGGCCGCCCTGAGCGCCACACCGCCTTCTCCAGCTCGCTGCAGCGCCGCCGCCCCGTTGGGGTTGCCGAGGCGGACCCCCCGGGCCTTGGCCACCGCCAGCGCCTCGCGGGTGCGCTTCGAGACCGCCTCGCGCTCCTGCTGGGCCACCAGCGACAGGCGCTGCAACGGGTGGCCGAGCGGCACATCTGCCTCGACGACGGCGATCTGCTTCACGCGGAAGCCCTCGGGCTCGTGGAACGGCAGCGACAGCTGGGTGCGGAAGCGCGCAAGGTTGTAGAGCCGGAACGCCAGCGGCTTGCTCGAGAGATCCTGGCCCAGCCCGGCCTCTGCAAAGCATCTGGCAACCTCCTGGCGCACCGAAGGGCTGTCGGCGCAGACCTCCACGCTGCCCTGCACCGGCATGTAGATCAGCGTCGCCTCGTTCGGCGGCTCGTAGTAGTGACGGCCCCTGCCGCCGTCCTTGCGGTGCTCGGCGACGCTGGAAAGGGGGCCCGCATGGCGCAGGATGAGGACGTGCGAGATCTCTTCCTCGCTCTCGCCCTGCATGTCAATGGCGGAGCAAAATCCAGCCAGTTGGGCGCCGAGAAATCCCATCGCGCGTGGCGTTTTAGTGGGGGTCTGCGCTTTCGTTCTTTCGCGGGTTGCGCGCAGGGGATCAGCCGCTCGAGCGGCAGGTCGATGACGTCCATGGATTTTTCCACGGTGTTGGTCGTTGGAGCCAACAGGCGAAACGATGGCTACAGGAGACAAGCTCGCCTGAGATCACGGATGCGACGAGCGTGATCTCGAGTCCGGCGAAGACGGCGCTTCGGACAAATTGGGTGGGCTCAGATCAGCCGCCCGCTATGCATTGCCGTGCAGCCCCCAGGTCGGACTCACTTCGGCCGCCGCAGCTCCAGGTAGACGCTGTCGCACCATTCATCTCCGAGCTTCACCGTCCGCTCGGCTCGACGCACCTCGCGAAACCTGAAGCGCGCGAGCAGCCCGCGTGCCGCCGCGTTGCGCGGATCGACGTCGGTTTCCAGCCGATTGATCGGCAGGCTCGCAAAGATATGCGGGATAACTGCGCTCAGTGCCTCTTGCGCCAGTCCTTTCCCCCAGTAGTCCGAATGGAGAATGAAGCCGATCTCGCCCAAGCGCCAGCAGCCGGCCTGCCCGTTCACGCGGCCCTGGTACTCCAGAACGAAGTCGTCGGTATCTGCGGAAGAGAAGGCGACCATGCCTGCCAGCCACCGCTGGGTCTGGCCGATGTCGTCGTGCGGCAGGCTGTCCCAATACCGCATCGCCCGTGGATCGGCGAACACCCGGTACAGGTCCTCCAGGTCATCCATCCGAGCGCGCCGGAGCAAGAGCCGTTTCGTGGCAATCATGGGTCCTCCACACGCGAACTCAGGATAGAGGATACCAGAACCACCACGGATCCGAGGTCGTGTCGCGGAGTTGGTGGAAATTCGAAGGCGGCGTAATCTCCGGGTGAACCAACCACCCAACCGGCGGCGGTAGCCGCCAGGGAGATCACGCCATGAACCAGATTACAGAGACCTCGACCGTTTCGCTACTGACCAA
>JBBQBW010000593.1:0-2154 GCA_038318025.1 Burkholderiales bacterium
TCAACAAACCCTACCAACGCGTTCGCTATGAATTGCAAGAGCGAGGATGAGGCAGCTGGGTGAGGCGTCCACGAACTCGCGCCCGACGATGAACGCCTGGGCGAGCCCCTCGGGCTTCGGCTGCACCGCGTAGGAGAGCTCGAGCCCCCACTCGCGCCCGTCGCCGAGCAGCTCCTGGAAGCGCGGCGTGTCCTGCGGCGTCGAGATCAACAGGATCTCGCGCATGCCCGCCAGCATCAGGGTCGCGAGCGGGTAATACACCATCGGCTTGTCGTAAACCGGCAGCAGTTGCTTCGACACCACACGGGTGGCGGGATAGAGGCGCGTGCCCGAGCCGCCGGCGAGGATGATGCCCTTGCGCTTCATGCCGCGTCGCTCCTCGCGGCGTAGTTCGTCTCGAGCCATTGCCGGTACGTGCCGCTGCGTACCTGCTCCACCCACTCGGCGTTGCCGAGGTACCAGCGCACCGTCTTCGCGAGCCCCGACTCGAAGGTCTCGGCCGGCGCCCAGCCGAGCTCCGCGCGAATCTTGCGCGCGTCGATCGCATAGCGGCGGTCGTGGCCCGGGCGGTCGGTCACGTTCTTGACGAGTGGCCGGTAACCGCCCTGCCGCGGGCGCGCCCGCTGCAGCGCATCGCACAGGGCATGGACCACGTCGATGTTCTTCATCTCCGAATTGCCGCCCACGTTGTAGGTCTCGCCGGGGCGGCCCTTCGCCAGCGCCACGCGGATCGCGGCACAGTGGTCCGCGACGTAGAGCCAGTCGCGCACCTGGCGGCCATCGCCGTAGACCGGCAGCGGCTTCCCCGCGAGCGCGTTGACTATCATCAGCGGAATCAGTCTCTCCGGAAACTGGAACGGGCCGTAGTTGTTCGAGCAGTTGGTGGTCAGCACCGGCAGTCCGTAGGTGTGGTGGTAGGCGCGCACCAGGTGGTCGCTGCCGGCCTTGGAGGCCGAGTAAGGGCTGTTGGGCGCGTAGGGCGTGGTTTCGGAGAACGCCGGGTCGGTTTCCGCAAGGGACCCATAGACCTCGTCGGTGGAGACGTGGAGGAAACGCCACACCTCGCGCTCGCTGCCTTCGAGCGCTTGCCAGTAGCCGCGCGCCGCCTCGAGGAGCTCGAAGGTGCCAACCACGTTGGTCCTCACGAACTCGCCCGGCGCGTGGATCGAGCGGTCGACATGGCTCTCGGCGGCGAAGTGAACGATCGCCCGTGGCCGGTGCTCCGCGAGCAGCTTCTCCACCAGCGCCCGGTCGCCGATGTCGCCGCGCACGAAGCGGTGGCGCGGGTCGCCCGCCAGGCCCGCCAGGTTGGCGAGGTTGCCGGCATAGGTGAGCTTGTCGAGGTTCACCACCGGCTCGCTTGCGGCGGCCAGCCAGTCGATCACGAAATTGGAGCCGATGAACCCGGCCCCGCCCGTCACGAGGATCGTCATTCGCGCCCCTTCTGCAGCTCGAGGAGCTTCAGGTACTTGTGGAAGGTATTGTTGCAGCCGATCACCACGTGGGCAAAGCCGGGCCCGCCGTCGAGGAAGCCGAGGCGGAAGAAGTAGAACTTCACGAATCGCACCAGCGGGCTCGCGATGAGGCGCCACGGGTTGGCGCGCACCCCCTGGCGGAAGAGCGCCTCGGCGTGGAGCGTCGTGTAGCGGTTCTGCTTGGCGACGTAGGTGGCGATGTCCTCGGCCGAATCGTGCAGCAGGTCGCCGTCCAGCCGCCCCACCTCGGCAGTGGTGAGCACCGCCTCGTGCACGTCGTCGTTGGACCAGCCGGCGTTGGCACGGTGGAAGAGGCGCACGGTCCAGTCGGGGTAGCCCTCGCCGTGGGCGAGCCACGCGCCCAGGAAGCGGTTGCGCCGCGCCATGCGCCAGGCGCGGTAGCGAGGATGGGAGACGGCCGCCGCGACGGACTTCGCGAGTTCGGGCGTGACGCGCTCGTCGACATCGAGGCACAGCACCCAGTCGTGGCGCGCGATCGCCACCGCGTGCTGCTTCTGCCGCCCGAAGCCGTTCCACTCGCGCTGCTCCACCCGCGCGCCATGGGCCGCGGCGATCGCGAGGGTGTCATCCGTGCTGCCCGAATCCACCACCACGATCTCGTCGGCGAACGCGACACTCTCGAGGCAGGCCCCGATCTGTGACGCGGCGTTGAACGCGA
>JBBQBW010000594.1:0-2153 GCA_038318025.1 Burkholderiales bacterium
GCGCGGGCGGACGCCCCGCCCGCCACCGCGCGGTGCCCTCTGCGCGGCGCTCCTCTGCCGCCCACCACCACGTGGCGCATCAGACGCACGCAACAGCAGGCCCACGGTGGGTGCCGCGCCGATCGTGCCGGCGATGCCTCATCTGAAGCCGCATCACCGGCATGGTCGGTCTGCTTCACCAGGGTTTCACGCTGCCCGCGCACCGGATGCGGCATCCGACGCACCCCCTGGCCCATGCCCAGGCAACGATCGTCCGTTGCGTGCATCTGGCGCACCGATAAGTCTGGGATGTGCGTCTGATGCTGCACATTTGGCGTGACAGGGCGAGCCAGGCGCGAGACACGCCGCGTAGGATTTCGGGATGGAGCGCCGATGAGCTGATGCACGCGGACCTGCTGGCCGTTGCGCATGCCGCCGCCGCGCGGCACGCCTGGGGCGAAGCCTTCGAGCACTTCGAGGCTGCCGGGTCGGCCGGTGAACTGGCCGTCCGGGACCTCGAGTCGATGGCGATGGCCGCCCACATGAGCGGCCGGATCGACGCCGCGAGTCGCGCATGGGAACGCGCCCACCTCGCGGCGATCCGGGGCGGTGATCCGCTGCGGGCCGCGCGCCACGCCTTCCAGCTGGTCATGGGCTTTGGACTTCGCGGCGAGTCGGCGCAGGCCGGCGGCTGGCTCGTGCGCGCCGCGGGGCTCGTCGCGTCGGTCGGGCACGACTCGGTCGAACGCGGATACCTCCTGATCCCCCGGGCACTTCGCGCGTTGGACGGCGGTGACCCGGCCGCGGCGCTGGACCTGTTCGGGGAGGCGGGCGGGATCGCGGCGGCGTTCAGAGATCCGGACCTGGCCACGATGTCGCGACTTGGCCTCGGGCAGTCACGAATCGCACTCGGGGACACTGAGGCTGGCGTCGCGTTGCTCGATGAGGCGATGGTCGCCGTCACCACCGGCGAGGTGTCACCCATCTTCATCGGCATCGTGTACTGCGCCTCGATCGAGGCGTTCATCGCCCTGTTCGACCTCAGGCGCGCGCACGAGTGGACCGCAGCGCTCAGCGCGTGGTGCGAGGCGCAGCCGGATCTCGTGCCATTCCGTGGGCGATGTCTCGTCTACCGGGCGGAGCTTATGCAGTTCCACGGCTCGTGGGTCGACGCCGAGGTCGAGGTCCAGCGCGCCCACGCATGGCTGTCGCGACCGCCGGTCGAACCGGCCCTCGGGGAGGCGCTGTACCAGCAGGCGGAGTTGCATCGCCTGCGCGGCGAGCACGCCGCGGCCGAGGCCGACTACCGCGAAGCCAGCCAGCTCGGTCGTCGGCCCGAGCCGGGGTTGGCGCTCATGCGTGCCGCCCACGGCGACCCGGCCGCGGCGGCCGCCTCGATCCGGCGGGCGGTGGACGAAGCGGACGCGCTGACGCGCCCTCGACTCCTCGAGGCGTCGGTCGAGATCCTGCTGCAGACCGGGGACATCGAGGCGGCTCGCGAGGCGGCCGCCGACCTTGCAGCGGCGGCCTCCCGATCCGGCGCCCCACTGCTTCGCGCCATGGCTGCCCGCGCCGACGGCCGGATCCGGCTCGCGGACGGCGATGCCCGCGGCGCCTCGGCCGTCCTCCGGGAGGCGTGGGGGCTGTGGCACGGCCTGGATGCCCCGTACGAGGTCGCGCGATCGCGGGTGCTCCTCGGGGACGCATGTCGCAGGCTCGGCGACACGGACACGGCCGAGCTCGAGTTCGATGCCGCCCGGCGGGGGTTTCGCGAGCTCGGTGCGGTCGTGGACCTGCAGCGGCTCGACGCACCCTCGATGGGCTCGGCGGGATCGCGCCACCGCATCGGGCCCTTGAGCGTGCGGGAGACGGAGGTGGTGCGCCTCGTCGCCGGCGGGTTGACGAACCGGGCGATCGCGGCCGACCTGGGCATCAGTGAACGGACGGTCGATCGCCACGTCAGCAACATCTACACGAAGCTCGATGTCACGTCGCGCGCCTCGGCGACGGCCTGGGCCATCGAACACGGGTTGCGCTGACGCAGCGTCCCCGAGACGACGCCGCGCCTCGGCGACGACGGAGCGCCCCCCGTTCGCCGACGGCGCGCCTCCCGTTCGCCGACGGCGCGCCTCCCGTTCGCCGACGGCGCGCCTCCCGTTCGCCGACGGCAGGCC
>JBBQBW010000595.1:0-2152 GCA_038318025.1 Burkholderiales bacterium
GCCTCCGCCCACCTTCAGGCCGCGCGTCATGAGGTGCGCCAGCACCTTGTCGACGGTATCGGTGTTGAACAGCCACTTGTTGACTGCCTCGGCGTCGATCTCGGCGGGCGGGCCGTCCTCGTCCCACTCCAGTGCGTCCCACTGGTCCTTGTCGTCCTCCGACAGGTCGGCGTATTTGATGCCCTCGCGCTGGAATTTGAGCGGCACCGATACGGCTCTTGCGGGCACCAGAAAGCCGTCCTTCACCGCGTCGTCGAGCGAATACGCGTCGGTGGGCACGCCGTTCTCGAGGTCGAACAGCCCGTATGTATTCCGGTCGACCTCGTCTTTCGGAGTGGCGGTCAAGCCAACGAGCAGTGCATCGAAGTAGTCGAAGATGGCCCGGTACTTCTGGAACACCGAGCGGTGCGCTTCGTCGATGACGATGAGGTCAAAATGGCCTGGGCCGAACCGACGCTCGGCGCCGTTGCGGGCCTGTTCGATGAGGCCCATCATCGTGGGATAGGTGGACACGAAGACGCGCCCTTCGGTGTCCTTCTCCGTGACCAGGTTCACAGGCGCGGCATCGGGCAGATGGCGCTTGAAGGCATTGACCGCTTGGTTCACGAGGGCCACGCGGTCGGCCAGGAAGAGCACGCGCTTGGCCCAGTTACAGCGCATCAGCAGTTCGCTGAGGGCAATCACGGTGCGCGTCTTGCCCGCACCGGTGGCCATCACCACCAGCGCCTTACGCTCGTGGTCCCGTTCGAACGCCTCGGCGATGCGGCGAATCGCCCGCGTCTGGTAGTGCCGCTCGACGATCTTCCGATCCACCTCCGCAGCGGCCAGCGACTTGCGCGTCTGCCGGCGCTGAATCAGCCGCTCGAGCTCCGCTTTCTTGTAGAACCCCTGCACCGCGCGCGGCGGGTAGTTGAGGTCGTCCCACAGCCAGTGCTCGTAGCCGTTCGAATAGAAGATGACCGGCCGCTGCCCGAACTGCTGTTCGAGGCAGTGCGCATAGAGCCTGGCTTGTTCCTGCCCCATGCGCGGGTCGCGCTTGGTCTTCTTGGCCTCCACGACGGCCAGCGGCGTGCCCTCGTCTCCCCACAGCACGTAGTCCACATAGCCGAGCCCGGACGAGGCCGATGTCAGCTTCGGCATGCCCGACACTTCGAACTCGCGGTCGCGCGTGTCGCCGAGCGTCCAGCCCGCCTCCTTCAGCAACTGATCGATGAAGGCATCGCGCGTCTGGGTTTCGGAATAGTCGTGGGTGTCGGGCGCGGCCTGGTTCGCCTTCTTGGCTTCGGCCAGCTCTGCACGCGCCTGCCTGAGCTGCTCGTCGAGCGTGGCGTGGTTGGCCAGTAGCTCGGCCAGCTTCTCGTCACGTTCGGCGAGTTCGGTGGCCAGACGCTGCAACTGCTCGATCGTCTGCTTGGGCACCGGGCGGGTCTTCGGCAGCCGCTCGGCGTCGAGGGTGAGCCCGGGCTCTGGCCGGGCCTGGCGGGCATACGTGCGCGCCAGCCAATAGCCCACATGGAACAGCTCGAGCACTGCCACCACGGCGTCGGACGCCTGAACGGGCTTCGGGCTGTGCACGGCCTGATTGCCGAGCTGCGTGATGAGCCGGGCCTTCGCGAACACGGCTTCGCCAGCGACGGCCCAATGCACGATGTGGTGGGCGTCGCAGCGGCGCGACGTGCAGCCCGGAAAGCAGCAACCCGTGTCGCGAGCGGCGAGCGCGCGGCGGAGGGCGGGCGGAATCGTGCGCGTCTTCCGGCTGGATTGGATTACGTCGCCACTGGCGTCGTGGTGGATGTGCACGGTCGAAGCATCGCAGGCAATGCGACGGGACGTTTCCGCGGAAACGTACAACGCGCCGTGGTCCACTTCGAGCGCGCCGTCGAAGGCGTGGGAGTCGGCAGCGTCGGGCGTCACGTGCAACACGACCTGATAGCGGTTCCCAGCTGTGCCGGCGTCCAGGTCCGCGGCAAGGGCGGCCTCGGCGAGCAGGCCCAGGGCGTCCGCACGGCGCTGCGCGGGCGTGAGTTCCTCGGCGATGGCGTTGCCAGACGGGGCCTTCGCGGTTTCGCGGACAAGCCGGTCGGCCGCGGCTTCGAGCGCCCTTTGCACCACGGCGCCCACCTCCGGCGTGAGGCGCCCACGAATCACGACC
>JBBQBW010000596.1:0-2136 GCA_038318025.1 Burkholderiales bacterium
AGCCGATGGTGTCGCGGTCGCTGCCCAGGTACGACTGGTGGTCGAGGTCGACGCTCGCCACGATGGCGACGTCGGCGTCGACGATATTCACCGCGTCCAGCCGCCCGCCCATGCCCACCTCGAGGATCACCGCTTCCACGCTGTCCGTGGCGAAGACGTCGAGTGCCACCAGGGTGCCGTACTCGAAATAGGTGAGTTGCGTGTCGCCGCGCGCCCGCTCGACGCGCTCGAAGGCGGCGGCAAGGGGCTCGTCGGCCACCTCCTCCATGGCGATGCGCACGCGCTCGTTGTAGCGCATGAGGTGCGGCGAGGTGTAGAGGCCGGTGCGGTAGCCGGCTTCGGAAAGGATCGCCTCGAGGTAGGCGCAGGTGGAGCCCTTGCCGTTGGTGCCGCCGACGGTGATGACGGTGGGCTTACCCTCTCCCCGGCCCTCCCCCAAGGGGGAGGGAGAAGAGTTTCCCCCTCCCTTGGGAGGGGGCAGGGGGAGGGTCATCCTGTTCGCCACCTCCCGCACCCGATCCAGCCCCAGCGCGATCTTCGCCGGATGCTGCGCCGAGATGTATTCGAGCCAGCCGTCGAGGGAACGATCGCTCAAGCGTCGGGCGCCGGCACCCGCTTGAGGAGCGTCACCAGGCGCGCGACCTTGGGGCGCAGCTGGCGGCGATCGACGATCATGTCGATGGCGCCCTTCTCCAGCAGGAATTCGGCGCGCTGGAAGCCGGCGGGCAGCGTCTCGCGCACGGTCTGCTCGATCACGCGCGGGCCGGCGAAGCCGATCAGCGCCCCGGGCTCGGCGATCACCGCGTCGCCGATGAAGGCGAAGCTCGCCGACACGCCGCCCATGGTGGGGTCGGTGAGGATCGAGATGAACGGTTGTCTCGCGGCCGAAAGCTGGTGCAATGCCGCCGTGGTCTTGGCCATCTGCATGAGGGAGAGCAGCCCCTCCTGCATGCGGGCCCCCCCTGTGGCGGTGAAGCACACGAACGGCAGCTCCTCGTCGCAGCACATCTGCACGCCGCGCACGAACCGCTCGCCCACCACCGATCCCATGGAGCCGCCGAGGAAGCCGAACTCGAACGCCGCCACCACCATCGGCACGTTCTCCACGGCGCCCTGCATCACCACCAGCGCGTCGGTCTCGGAGGTTTCCTTCTCGGCCTCAACGAGGCGCTCGCTGTACTTGCGGCTGTCCTTGAACTTGAGGGGATCGAGCGGAACCACTTCGGAGGCGAACTCGGCGCGGCCTTCCGGATCGAGGAAGAGATCGAGGCGCTGGCGCGCGGAGACGCGGTTGTGGAAGCCGCACTTGGGGCACACGTGCAAATTCTTCTCGAGGTCGGTGAAGTACAGCACCGCCTCGCACGAGGGACACTTGCTCCACAGGCCCTCGGGCACCGCCTTCTTCTGCTGCGAGGGGCTCTCGCGCTTGATCTTGGGCGGGAGGAGCTTGCGGAACCAGCTCATGCTTTTATCGACCCTCTCCCCGGCCCTCCCCCAAGGGGGAGGGAGGTTTCTGGCGCGTCCGGCCCTCCCCCAGGGGGGAGGGAGACTTGAAGCGCGTCGCGGAATTCGCTCATCACCTCGCGCGCGCGCTGCGGGGCGCTGTCGCCCGGCGCGTCGGCCAGCTCCTGCACGATGCGGCTGCCGATGACCACCGCGTCGGCGATGCGGCCCACGCGCTCGGCCGTCGCGCCATCACGGATGCCGAAGCCCACGCCCACCGGCACCTGGGTGTGGGTGCGGATGCGCTTCATCATCGCCGCCACGGCACCGGTGTCGATGTTGGCAGCACCCGTGACACCCTTCAGCGACACGTAGTAGATGTAGCCGCGCGCCACCTGCGCCACGAGGTCGATGCGCGCCTCGCTGGAGGTCGGCGACAGCAGGAAAATCGGATCGATGGCGCTGCCCGCGAGGGCGGCGAGCCAGCCGGCGCTCTCCTCCGGCGGATAGTCCACGATCAGCACGCCATCGACGCCGGCAGCGGACGCCGCGGCAACGAACGCCGCGTGGCCCATGCGCTCGATGGGATTGGCGTAGCCCATCAGCACCACGGGAGTCTGCGAATCGGTGCGGCGGAATTCCGCCACGTAGCCGAGCACGTCGCGCAATCCCACGCCATGCTTCAACGCGCGC
>JBBQBW010000597.1:0-2133 GCA_038318025.1 Burkholderiales bacterium
CTGATGATCGAGCGCGGCTTCGCCGTCATCGACCGGCAGCTCTGGCGCCGCTACGACAAGGTGATCTGCATCAGCGAGACGGTGCGCGACCGGGTCGCGCGCGGCGGGCTTCGAACCCGCGACGACATGGTGGTGATGTACCCCGGCATCGACCTCGACCGCATCGAGGCGAGCGTGGGACGCGAGCCGTTCTTCTTCCTGCCCGGCCGCATCATGTGGACCAAGTACATCGAGCTGGGGGTCGAGGCCTTCCTGCGCTTCCGCCGCGAGACCGGCGCCGATTACCGGCTGGTGGTGGCCGGCATGGTGGACCAGAAGAGCCGCGATTACCTCGCGCGGCTGAAAGCGCTCGCCGCGGACGATCCCGCGATCACCTTCCACATCGGCCCGACGGATGCGCAGATGCAGGCGTATTACGCGAGCTGCACCGCGGTGCTGTTCACGGCGTTCAACGAGGACCTGGGCCTCACGCCGATGGAAGGCATGGCGCGCGGCAAGCCCGTCATCGCCGTGAATCGCGGCGGGCCCCGCGAGGTGGTGGAGCACGAGGTAACCGGTTACCTCGTGAACCCGGACCCGGACAGCTTCGCCGGCGCCATGGGCCGCCTCGCGAGCAACGAGGATCGGATGCACGCCATGGGTCGCGCCGGCCTCGAGCGCGTGAAGCGCTTCACCTGGCAGCGGTTCGTCGCCGACCTCGACGACCTCCTCGACGAGACGCTCACCGCGCCCCGAGACGCTAGCGGCGCAGCTCGAGGCTCGCCGCCGAATGGGGCGGCAGGCGGTAGGTGAACGATTTCCCCGCCTTCGGCAGCGGCGTCGCCGTGAAGCTGATCTCGGTGGGCGCCCCGCGGTCGAAATGGCGCGCGCCGGCATCCAGGTTCACCTGCTTGGCCCAGCGCAGCCCGGGGATGGCGGGCAACTGCGTGCCGGTGTTCGAATCGGGTGAGGCGCCGGTGAGGAGGTGCGCCGTTCCGCCGGTGGGCTCGAAGCCGCGCAGGTCGATCGCGACGTCGGCCGCCTGGTCGATGGACTTGTTGATCAGCACGACGAACAGCCGGCGGCCGTCCTCGGAGAGGCTCGCCACGGATTCGAGGGTGGGGACCCGCTGCATCGCCGGGACGATGCCGGCGCGCACGCTGTCGTAGGTGGGAGCCTCGGTGCGCGAGCCCACCAGCGTGGTGCCGAAATGGCGGGTGAAAAGCTGGAACGCGTAGTAGGACGCGTTGGGGATCCACTCGCCGCGCCGCGCCCCGAAGAGACCCAGGAACGAGGCCTCGTTCAGCTTGAAGAAGGTCGCCGCGACGGTGCGCTCGTCCTGGACGAAGACCCGCAGCACGTCGGCTACGTAGAGCGCCGAGCCCAGCGTCTTCGAGTGGTCGATCCACGCGCTCGAGGGCGTCACGTGGAAGAGGGGGGCCCACTCGGTGACCGCGATGCCGATCGCCGCGGCGCGCTCCGGCGGCACGTTGCGCCGGATCTGCTCGGCGACCTTGCGCAGGTTGTCCGCGACCATCAGGGGTGCGGCCCAGAGGGCGCGATACACGTCGCGGGGGTTGGCGCCGTCGTCGGGGGCCACCGGCGCATAGCCGTTGTGGACCGCGAAGAAGTCGATCTGCCCGCCGGTGCGCTTCAGCACGATCTCGTTCCAGTTGCGGTACGAGTTGAAGGGGAAGAGCGGGTAGTTCTCCATGCCGATCGCGCCGATGCGGATCGAGGGGTCGGCGGCCTTCATCTCGCGCGCGAACGCGAGCACCTTGTCCGCGTAGGCCTCGGGGGCCATGCTGGCGCCGGAGGCGTCGTCCTTGTGGTAGAGCTCGTTGCCCATCTCCCACCAGTCGACGCGCGCCGCTCGCGGGTTCTTCTCGCGCACCTGGCGCATGTACGCCACCCACTCCGCCGCCGTCTTCGCCGTCCCGGTGCCGAGGTTGGCCTGCAGCATGAGGTCGGCGCCTACGGCGCCCGCGAACTCGACCAGCTCGTCGGTCGCGAAGCGCGGCAGCTCCTTCTCGCGGTTCTTGATGTTGGTGGTGATCGGACGCCGGCTCGCGCGCGGGCCGACGCCGTCGCGCCACTCGTACATGTCGCCCAGGTAGCCGCCGGGAAAACGGATCACGCTGGTGCCGAGCTCCC
>JBBQBW010000598.1:0-2128 GCA_038318025.1 Burkholderiales bacterium
CGGCTCAGACATCATGCGCGAGATGTACCAGTCGGGCGAGCTGCAGAAGGTCCTCGGCGCCGCCAAGGGCTGAGGCCCCCCCAAGGCCGCCCGGCACATCGTCCGGCGGCTCCTTTCCGGCCTCGCGCTCGCCGCGGAACACGGATAAACACGGGTCGCGGCGGATAGGGGCTGGTGGGAATGGGAAGTTCCGCGGCATAGGCACCAGGCTTCATATCGGCAACCGGTCCGGTGGCGGGGACAATCGGCCCCATGCAGGACTTCGCGGCGAGCTTCGCGCTCGCCTTTCACCTGATCGCGGGCCTCGACCCCGATCTCTTCGGCATCGTGGTGTTGTCGCTCGAGGTGAGCCTCGCCTCCGCGCTCGCCGCGTGCCTGCTCGGCCTGCCTCTGGGCGCCGTGGTGGCGGTGTGCGACTTCCCCGGCCGGCGCGCCGTGGTGGTGGCGCTGAACGCGCTCCTCGGCCTGCCCTCGGTAGTGGTGGGGCTCGCGGTGTACCTGATGCTCTCCCGCGCGGGCCCCCTGGGGTCAGCGGGGCTCCTCTTCACCCCGCAGGCGATCGTGATCGCGCAGACGCTGCTGGTGCTGCCAATCGTGGCGGCGCTCGCGCGCCAGTTCGTCGAGGATGCGTGGCGCGAGTATCGCGAGCAGCTCGCGTCCCTGGGTGTCACGCCGCTGCGCGCGGTGCCGACGCTGCTCGCCGACCTGCGCTTCGCGCTCTTCACGGTGGTGCTCGCGGGATTCGGCCGCGCCGCCTCCGAGGTGGGCGCGGTGATGATCGTCGGCGGCAACGTCGACGGGGTGACGCGGGTGATGACCACCGCCATCGCGCTCGAGACCAGCAAGGGGGACCTGCCGCTCGCCCTCGCCCTCGGCATCCTGCTGCTGGCGCTGGTGCTCGCCGTCAACGCGATCGCCTTCGCGGTGCGCGAATGGAGCATGCGCCACCATGGCTAGCGTGGCCCTCCTGCCCCTCGAGGCCCGCGGGCTCGGCGCGCGGCTCGGCGGACACCCCGCCCTCGAAGGCGTGGACCTGCGCATCGACGGCGACGTCCCCATCGTGGTGCTGGGCGCGAACGGGGCGGGCAAAAGCGTCCTGCTGCGCCTGCTCCATGGGCTGATCGCGCCCACCGCGGGCCGGGTCCTCTGGAACGGCAACGCCGCGCGCCCGCGCGAGCAGGCGATGGTGTTCCAGCGCCCGGTGCTGCTGCGGCGCTCCGCCCTCGCCAACGTCGAATACGCGCTCGCCGTGAGCGGCATCGACGGCGCGCAACGCGAGCGCCGCGCCCGCGACGCGCTGGAACGCGTGGGGCTCGAACCGCTCGCGCAGCGCCCGGCACGCGTGCTCTCGGGCGGCGAGCAGCAGCGCCTGGCGCTCGCCCGCGCCTGGTCGCTGCGGCCGCGGATCCTGTTCCTCGACGAGCCGACCGCGAGCCTCGACCCGGGCGCCAGCGCGGAGGTGGAGCGGGTGATCGGCGAGATCCGCGCCGCCGGAACCGCCATCGTCCTCACCACCCACCACCTGGGCCTCGCGCAGCGGCTGGGAGGCGAGATCGTATTCCTGCACGAGGGCCGGGTCGCCGAGGTCACGCCGTCGGCCGATGTCTTCATCGCCCCGCGCTCCCGCGAGGCGGCGCGTTTGCTCACCGGAGAGCTGCCATGGAGCCTGCGATCGCCCGTATCGCCATCCGCATGAGCCACGCCTGGCTCGCCGCCGCGAGCGTTGCGGCCATCCTGCTCGTCGGCGCGCCCGGCGCCGCGGCGCAGGAGCCCATTACCGTAGCCTCCACCACCTCCACGGAGCAATCGGGACTCTTCAAGCACCTGCTGCCGGAATTCCGGCGCGCCACCGGCATCGAGGCGCGGGTGGTGGCGGTGGGCACCGGCCAGGCGCTCGACATGGCGCGCCGCGGCGACGCCGACGTGGTGTTCGTGCACGACCAGTTCGCGGAGGAGAGATTCGTCGCCGACGGGTTCGGGGTGAAGCGCTTCCCGGTGATGTACAACGACTTCGTGATCGTAGGTCCGAGGGAGGATCCGGCCGGGGTGAAGGGCAACGACGTGCTCGTGGCGCTGAGGCGGATCGCCGAGAAGCAGGCGCCGTTCGCCTCGCGCGCCGACAAGAGCG
>JBBQBW010000599.1:0-2107 GCA_038318025.1 Burkholderiales bacterium
CGCACCGCGACGTCGAGCGCCAGCGGCACCGACGCCGCCGACGTGTTGGCGTGGCGGTCGACGGTGACGATGCACCTCGAGTCGTCGAGCCCGAGCTTCTTGCCCACGTGGGAAATGATGCGCACGTTGGCCTGGTGCGGAATGTAGGCGTCCAGGTCCTTCACGCCAAACCCCTGGTCGGCGAGCGCCTCGCGGGCGCTCTCCTCCAGCACACGCACCGCGAGCTTGAACACGGCGCCGCCATCCATCTTGAGCGTCGGATCTCCCTGGACGGCGCCGGCGCACACGTGGCCGGGGGTGTTGAGGATTCCGGCATGGCGGCCGTCGGCGTGCAGGTTGCTGGTGAGGATGCCGGGAGCCTCGGAGGCCTCGACCACCACCGCGCCGGCACCGTCGCCGAACAGCACGCAGGTGCCGCGGTCCTTCCAGTCGAGGATGCGCGAAAACACCTCCGCCCCCACCACCAGCGCGCAGCGATAGCGCCCGGCGCGGATGTAGAGGTCAGCCGTGGAGAGGGCATAAACGAAGCCCGAGCACACGGCCTGGACGTCGAAGGCGGCGCCGCGTTTCACGCCGAGCTTCGCCTGCAGGAGGCACGCGCTCGAGGGAAACTCCATGTCCGGCGTCGAGGTGGCGACCAGGATCAGGTCCACGTCGTCGGGCGTGCGCCCGGCGGCTTCGAGCGCGCGGCGGCAGGCCTCGAGCGCGAGGTCGCTCGCGAACTGGCCCTCGGCGGCGATGTGGCGCTGGCGGATGCCGGTGCGCGAGACGATCCACTCGTCGCTGGTGTCGACCCTGGATTCCAGGTCCTTGTTGGAGAGCACCTGGTCGGGAAGGTAGCCGCCGGTGCCGGTGATCCGCGCGTAGGTCATGCGGCCCGCGCCGGGTCGGTGGCGGCGGCCAGCGCCATCGTGGCGTGCAGGCGCGCCACCTCCTCGCCGATGCGCTCGTTCAGGCCATGCTCGACTTCGGTGGCGGCACGGCCGAGTGCGGTGGCGAAGGCGAGCCGGTCGGCCGAGCCGTGGCTCTTCACCACGATGCCGCGCAGGCCGAGGAGCGCGGCCCCGTTGTAGCGGCGGTGGTCCACGCGGCGGCGGAAGCGCTTGATGACGGGAAGCGACACCAGCGCCGCGATACGGGAGAACACGTTGCGCGTGTACTCCTCCTTCAGGAAGTCGCCCAGCATCTTCGCCAGGCCCTCCGAAGTCTTGAGCGCCACGTTGCCGGCGAAGCCGTCGCAGACCACCACATCGGTGGTGCCCTTGTAGATGTCGTCGCCCTCGACGTTGCCGTGGAAGTTGATGATCGGGGAGGCGCGCAGCAGCTCGCTCGCCTTCTTCACCACCTCGTTGCCCTTGATCTCCTCGGAGCCGATGTTGAGGAGGCCCACGGTGGGATTTTCCTTGCCCTCGACCGCGCGCACCAGCGTGGCGCCCATCAGCGCGAACTGGACCAGGTGCTCGGGAGTGCAGTCGGCGTTGGCCCCCAGGTCGAGCGCGTAGACCTGGCCGTTGCGGGTCGGAAGGACCGCGCAGATCGCCGGACGGTCGATGCCGGGAATGGTCTTGAGGACGAACTTCGCGGTGCCCATCAAGGCGCCGGTGTTGCCCGCGGAGACGCACGCCTGGGCGCGCCCCTCCTTCACCAGGTCGATCGCGACCCGCATCGAGGAATGCTTCTTGGTGCGGATGGCGGTGCGGACGTTCTCGTCCATGCCCACCACTTGCGCGGCCGGCACGACGGTGACGCCCGGGCGACCCACGGCATGGGCGCGCGCGAGCTCGCGCTCGAGGGGCTCGGGGAGTCCGACGAGCAGCAGCTCGGCGCCGGGATGCGAGGCGAGGAAGTCGAGGCAGGCGGGAACGGTGACGGCAGGGCCGTGGTCCCCGCCCATCGCGTCGACCGCGATGACGGTTTTCATTGCGTCGTGCGCAATGAATCGGCCGTCTTAGTCCTTGGTCTGGATGACCTTCTTGCCGCGGTAGTAGCCCGACGGCGAGATGTGGTGGCGCAGGTGCGCCTCGCCCGAGGTGGGCTCGACTGCCATCGGCGGCTTGCCGAGGTGGTCGTGCGCGCGGTGCATGCCGCGCTTCGACGGCGACTGCTT
>JBBQBW010000600.1:0-2106 GCA_038318025.1 Burkholderiales bacterium
AGGACCAATTGCTGGAAGGTCAACATCGAGGGAGGCAGGGTGCGAAAGGACCGATTTTAGTGGTTTTTGGCGTGCCATTCGAAATTCGGGGAAAATTCGGCGATGAGCGCCCGCCGCCCTGCCTGGGAAACCTGCCTCGACGTCGAATCGCAGGACGCAGACCACTACCACGACTACGTGAACGAGCCCCTCTTCCGTGTGATCGAGGGCACGCCCCGTCGCGTCCTCGAGCTCGGGTGCGCCGGGGGAATGTTCGGCGCGGCGCTGAAGGCGCGCTTCCCCGGCGTGCACGTGACCGGGATCGAGCCGGGCCGGGCCGCCGCGCAGAAGGCCGGGGAGAGGATCGACGCCGTCGTGTGCTCGCGCCTCGAGGATCTCGACTGGAGCGCCGGTCCCGTGGGGGAAGGGGGCTTCGACCTGGTGGTGGCCTCCGACGTGCTGGAGCACGTGGTGAATCCGTGGCAGGTGCTGAAGCACCTCAAGTCCCGCCTGGCTCCCGGCGCCCAGGTGGTGGCGAGCATCCCGAACGTGCGCAACATCTACCTCGTCTACCAGTTGCTCGCGGCGGGGCGCTGGGAATATTCCGAACGCGGCCTGCTCGACGTGACGCACCTGCGCTTCTTCACCCTGGGCGAGATCCGCCGCATGCTCGCCGAGACGGGATACGCGCTCGAGGCCTATTCATACACGGTGTCGCGGATGCTCGAGGAGATCCATCGCGCCTACCAGGGCCGGGGCCCGGCGCAGGTGAAGATGGGTCGGCTCACACTCGATGCAGTGACCCAGGACGAGCTGGTGGAGCTGTGCGCCGAGCAGTTCCTGGTGCGGGCCCGCCCGGTCTAGCGGCCAAGCCGCAGCGCGGCCCCGGCCACGCCCGCCACGAGAAGCAGCGCCGCGAGGTTGCCCCAACGCGCATAGGGCGTCATGCCCTCCATGGGAGTGACGCTCGCCTCGAGCGTGCCGGTGGTGAACCACGGCAGGCGGGCCACCACCTGGCCCCTGGTATCGATTGCCGCGGTCGCCCCCGTGTTGGTGGAGCGCACCACCCAGCGGCCGGTTTCCAGCGCGCGCATCTGCGATGACTGCAGGTGCTGCTCCGCCGCGAAGGAGCGCCCGAACCACGCGTCGTTGCTCACGTTGATGATCACCTGGGCCGCGGGCAGCGCCTCGATCACCTCCTCGCCGAAGATGTCCTCGTAGCAGATCGCCACGGCGAAGCGCACGCCGGCGGCCTCGATCGGCGCCTGCCCCGCGCCGCCGCGCGCGAAATCGCTCATCGGGATCTTCAGCACCGCGAGCACGAACTTGAACCCCGGCGGGATGAACTCGCCGAACGGCACCAGGTGGCGCTTGCGATACGACTCGTTGGCGCCGGTGAGTCGCACGAGGCTGTTGAAGTAGCGCAGGCCCTCGCCGGCGGGCTCCCGCTCGACCACGCCCAGCAGGACCTCCTTGCCGTCGGCCCGCGCGCGGGCGCGGATGCCCTCGAGGTAGTCGGCGGGAAGCTGGTCGAGGAACGCGGGCAGCGCCGTTTCGGGAGCCACCACCACCTGCGCCTTCGCCGCCGCGATCATGTCGCGATAGGCGAGGAGTGTCGCGGTGCGCACCTCCTCGCGCCACTTCATCTCCTGCGGCACATTGCCCTGCAGCAGTGCCATGGTGACGGCAGGCCCCGCGGGCCGGGTCCAGTCCCAGCGCGACAGTGCGAGGCCCGACAGCATGAGGACGAGGAAGCCCACGGCTGCGGCAATGCGGACCGCCCCGCGGTCGCGGCGACCGGCGATCGTCACGAGGCACGCGGCGAGGGCCGCCACGCCGAGGGAGACGCCATAGTTGCCGAGTATCGGCGCGAAGCCCGCGAGCGGCCCCCCCGGCGCTTGCGAGGTACCGAGGTTGAGCCAGGGAAAGCCGGTGAAGAGCCACCCGCGCAACCACTCCAGCGCCACGACGGCGGCAACACCCAGCCACAGGCGCCGGGCGCCGCCCGCGGGTGCCGCTCGCACGCAGCTCCAGCCCGCGGCGGCGAAGAAAAGTGCCAGGTAGGCGCAGAAGAGGAACGTCGCGAGCGCCGCCAACGCCGCGGGCATCGCGCCGAACACGTGCAGG
>JBBQBW010000601.1:0-2100 GCA_038318025.1 Burkholderiales bacterium
AGCGTTCGATCCCGCGTTCAAGGTCCTCTTCAACTCCTATTACCACGCGGTCGGCGACAAGCACCCGCGCCAGCAGCGCGGGCTCATCACCCGCCCGGCGCTCGATCGTGTCCTCGCCTATCGCGACGCGGTGGAAGAGGCGATGGATGCGCTCCTCGCCGCGCCGCTCGATCCCGCGGTGGCGGCGCTGGTCGAGCTGGGCCTGAACCACGAACAGCAGCACCAGGAGCTGATCCTCACCGACTTGAAGCACATGCTCTCGTGCAACCCGCTGCGGCCCGCATACCAGAAGAACTGGCCGCTCACCCAGGTGCGCGCGCGAGAGCCGCGCTGGGTCGGCGTCGCGGGCGGCGTCCACGAGGTGGGCAATGGAGCATCCGGCTTCGCGTTCGACAACGAGCGCCCGCGGCACCGCACCTTCCTCGAGGATTTCGAGATCGCCTCCCATCCCGTCACCAACGGCGACTTCGTCGCCTTCATCGATGACGGCGGTTACCGCCGCCCGGAACTGTGGCTCTCGGCAGGCTGGGACACGGTCGCCGCGCGCGCCTGGGTAGCTCCCGACTATTGGGAGCTGGTGGAGGGGCGCTGGCACACCTTCACGCTCCACGGCATGGCTCCCGTGGAGGCGAATACGCCCGTCTGCCACGTGAGCTTCTACGAGGCCGAGGCGTTCGCGCGGTGGTCCGGCGCGCGGCTGCCCACCGAGGCGGAGTGGGAGCACGCCGTCGCGGACACGCCGATCGATGGCAACTTCCTCGAATACGGCGCCCTGCACCCGCTGGCGCTGCGCGAGGCGCCCGCGCCCGGTACGCTCGCCCAGGCCTTCGGCGACGTGTGGGAGTGGACCCGCAGCGATTACGGCCCCTACCCCGGATTCCGTCCCGCCGAGGGCGCCGTGGGCGAGTACAACGGCAAGTTCATGTGCAACCAGTACGTGCTCCGCGGCGGCTCGTGCGCCACGCCGGGCAGTCACATCCGGGCGTCGTACCGCAACTTCTTCCCGGCCGACGCGCGCTGGCAGTTTTCCGGGCTCAGGCTCGCCCGCGACGCGTGACGGCGCGCGCCGATCTTGAACGGTCGGTCGCGCACTACCGGGAGCTCGCCCCCCGTTACGACCACTACACCCGCCGGATCAATCGCATCCGGCTGCGCGCGATCGAATCGCTGCGGCTCGAGGCGGGCGACGTGGTGCTCGACGCGGGTTGCGGCACCGGCTGGTGCCTGCTGGAGCTCGCACGGCGCGCCGCGCCCGGCGGCCGGGTAATCGCCTTCGATCCCTCGCCGGAAATGCTGGCCCAGGCGCGCGGCCGCCTCGGCACCGGGGGACAGCTGCTCCAGGCCACGGCCGAAGAGGTGGTGCTGCCCGAGCGCGTCGACGCGATCCTCTTCAGCTACACCCATGACCTGATCCGCTCCCCCGCGGCGCTCGCGAACCTGCTTCGCCAGGCGCGCCCCGGCGCGCGGGTCGCCGCCACCAGCACCAAGCTCTACGCTCCGTGGCTCTTCCCCGCCAACTGGTACCTGCGCGCGAGCCATCGCGCGTACATCACCAATTTCGAGGGTTTCGAGGCGCCGTGGTCTTTGCTGGCGGAACGCCTCGACGACTTCGCCGTGGAAACGGCGCCGTGGTCGCAGCACTACGTAGCCACGGGACGCGTGCGTCAGGTGGCGTAGAAAACGAAGTAGTCCTCGGGAGACCCGGCCCAGACCCGGATCGTGCAAAAGCCCGCTTCCCGCAACAGCGCTTCGAATTCGGCCCGGTGGTACTTGTACGAGTTCTCGGTGTGGATGCGCTCGCCGGCGGCGAAGCGCCGCTCGACCGCCCCCAGGTGCACGCACTGCTCGCCCATCGCCTGGAGGTGCATCTCGATGCGCCCCGCGTCCGCGTTGTAGAAGCCGCGGTGGGCGAAGCCCGCCATGTCGAAATCGAAGCCGAAGCGGCCGTTCAGGTGCGCGAGCGCGTTGCGGTTGAACGCCGCGGTGACCCCCAGCGCGTCGTCGTAGGCCGCGTCGAGCCGCGCCGGGTCCTTCTTCGCATCCACGCCGATCAGCAGGCCGCTGCCGGGACGACGCGCGGCGTGCTCGCGAATCGAACGC
>JBBQBW010000602.1:0-2071 GCA_038318025.1 Burkholderiales bacterium
GCGCGTGGGAAAACACCAGCAGGTAGAGGATGGTAGTGAGCACCGGCGCGGCCACGGTCTGGAAGCTCACTTTCCAGAAGCGCAGCACTTCCTTGTAGAGCAGCGTGGGGAAGCCGCTCACGGCAAGCGCTCCTCACGGCGCATGATCTTCACGAACACCTGCTCCAGCTCGGGCTCCGCGACCTCCAGGCTCTCGATCTGGGCGCCCGCCAGGCGCAGCTCGGCGAGCGCCTCCTCGATGTGGGCGAGGTCCTCGATCGGAATGCGCCAGCCGCCTGCCGAGTCGGCGGTGGCGCGAGCGGCGATGCCGGCGGGCAGGACGCCGGATTGCAGCTTCACCCGCAATACGCGCTGGGAGAACTCGGTGAGGAGCCGCGCGGTGGAGTCGAGGGCCACGACGCGCCCCTCCTTCAGCATCGCGATGCGCGAGCAGAGCTGCTGCGCCTCCTCGAGGTAGTGGGTGGTGAGGAGGATGGTGTGGCCGGCCGCATTCAGCGACCGCACGAAGCTCCACAACGTCTGGCGCAGCTCCACGTCGACTCCCGCGGTGGGCTCGTCCAGCACGATCACGGGCGGGCGGTGCACCAGGGCCTGCGCCACCATCACGCGGCGCTTCATGCCGCCGGAGAGGCTGCGCATGTTGGCGTGCGCCTTCGATTCCAGCCCCAGTCGCTCGAGGAGCTCGTCCACCCACGCCCCGTTGCGGCGCAAGCCGAAATACCCCGACTGGATCTCGAGCGTCTCGCGCACCGTGAAGAACGGATCGAATACGATCTCCTGGGGCACGATGCCGACCGCGCGCCGCGCGGCGCGGAAGTCTCTGACCACGTCGTGGCCCATCACGGCGAGCGTTCCCGCGTCGGGCACCGTAAGGCCGCCCAGCGCCGAGATCAGCGTGGTCTTGCCAGCCCCGTTGGGGCCGAGCAGGCCGAAGAACTCGCCGCCCGCCACCTCGAGGTCGACCCCGGCCAGCGCGCGCACGGAGCCGAACCGCTTCTCGACCCCCCGCACCTCGACCGCGGGGGGCATCTCAGGCGGCTGCGGGTGGCTGGATCAGCTCGTCCACGCCATAGAGGGTGGCGAGAGCAACGAGGTTGGGGGGGAGGTTCACGAACTCAAGCGCCTTGCCGAGGCGATGCTGCATGCGGCGCCACTCGAGGAGCAGCGCCACCGCGGACGAATCCACCCCGGTGATGCCGGCGAAATCGATGGTGAGCTTCGCGGGCAGGTCGGGCCGCGCGGCGTAGGCCGCGCTTTCGGCGAGCACCGCGGGGATGGTCTCGAAAGAGAGCGCGCCCGTGAGCGCCAGCACCTCGCCGGAGGGCGCCGCGCTCACTTCTTCGGCTCGGCCTTGGACAGCGCGCCGCCCGCGTTGCGATCCTGAAGCGTCTTCACCAGGCCGTCGATGCCGCCCTTCTGGATCTGGTCGTTGAAGGTGCCACGGTAGGTCGTCACCAGCGAGGCGCCGTCGATGATGACGTCGTAGACCTTCCAGCCCGAATCGGTCTTCTCCATCGCGTAGTCGATCGGGATCGGGGGCCCGCCCTGCTGGATCACGGCGGTGCGGACCACGGCATCCTTGTCCTGGGCGGCGATTCTCGAGGGCTTCACCTCGATCGTCTGGTTGCGGTATTGCGACAGCGAGGTGGAATAGGTGCGCACCAGCAGCGTGCGGAACTCCTTGGTGAGCGCCTCCTTCTGCGCGTCGCTCGCCTGGGCCCAGTTGCGGCCGACGGCCAGGCGCGTCATGCGGGCGAAGTCGAAGTGCGGCAGCACCTTCGCCTCGGCGAGCTCCACCACCTTGCGCGAGTTGCCCGACTGCAGGTCCTTGTCCGACTTGATGATGGCGAGGATCTCGTCGGTGGTGCGCTTCACCAGCGAGTCGGGACCTTCCTGGGCGAGGGCGAGCACCGGCAGCAATGCCGCCACCACGAATGCGATCAGCTTGCGGATCATGGATTCATTCCTGTTCAAAGCGTTGGGCGTGTAGGACCGTAACGCGCGAGCCGCGGTTCCGGTGGACTACTTCTTGGGCTCTTCCTGGGCCTTGCTGAAGAGGAACTGGCCGATC
>JBBQBW010000603.1:0-2068 GCA_038318025.1 Burkholderiales bacterium
ATCTCCACGGCCAGGCGGAGCCTCGAGAGCATCCACCAGCTGGCCGGATGCCATGGGAGCGCTGCCACGGCGAGGCACGCGGCAATGAGGAGCAGCGGGTCGCGCGCGGCGCGATGCTCGCGCTCATGGGCGATCACGAGCCGCTGCTCATCGGGGGAGGATTCGAGCAGCCACGCCGGAACCACGATGTGAGGCTCGACGATCCCGATCACGGCCGGGCCGGCGGAGCGCGAGACGCGAACCCGCTCGCCATGCAGCTCCGTCACGGGCAGCGCGCGGACCGCGCGGCTGAACCGCCCATGCACCCCGGCCAGCAGCGCGAGCATCACGAGCGTCATCACCGCCCACGTGACACCGAAACCCGGGCCCACCTGCGCCGGCAGCACATCGGCGACGTACGCCAGGAGATCCTGTGGCGCATCGGCGATGGCGCTGCGGGCCTCGCCGAGGAAGCGCGCCAGATCGGCCCATGCACCGCGTTGGGCAGGTTGCTGGCCCGCGGCTGCCACGATGCTGCTCGCATCGAGCGCCATCGGTGCTGCGGGTGCAGGCTCGTGGAGCACCGCCCGCACCGTGAGCCCGAGCAGCGCGGCATTGGCGGCAAGCCACGCCCATCGCGACGGCCGGTTTGCCAGCCGGAGCAGCTCCTCCCCCGCGCGTGCGGCAATCGCGACCAGCGCGCCGACGACGAGGAGATAGGCGATGGTCGCACTCATGCGCCGTCCTCCTCATCCAGCCGCTCGGCGAGCAGGCGGCGCATGCGCTCGAGCGCCTCGCGGCTCACGTCACGGTCGGAGACCAGTTGCGCGAACATCCGCTCGGCCGAGCCATGGTAGATCGAGTCGCGGATGCGTGCGATCGCGCTGCCGCCGGCCTGCGCCGCATCGATCGTCGGGAAGTAACGGTAGGCGCGACCTTCTGCCTCGTGGCGGACATATCCCTTCTCCTCCAGCGTCTGGAGCGCCGAGAGGACTGAGGTGTACGCCAGCTCCTCCTGAAGGGCGGCGCGGACGTCCGACACCGTGGCGGAGCCATGGCGCCAGAGGACGCTCATCACCTCGAGCTCGCGCGGGGGGAAATAGATGGTGGACATGGCGGGGGTGGCAGGTGTCTACTGAACTTCCAGTAGGTTATGCCATCATCGCCCGGTTGTCAATACTGCTTTTGCAGTAGTTGGGCTCGGGAACGGGCGGTGTAGATCACGATTACCGGGTCGCACTGCGCCATGCAGATGTCGACCTCCGGTTTCGAGAGGAGACGCTTGTAGTCCTTCACGCCAGCCTTCTTGAGCGAATCGGCGACACGGGGCAAGCGCCTGCACGTTCAACGGGTCACCACACGCGAGTCACGCCGAACGCGTCGAAGACGCTCTCGTTCGAGACCAGCGCCATCTTTTCCTCGCGGGCCTGTGCGACCAGCATGCGATCGAAGGGGTCCCGATGCGTGCCGACGAGCGAGCCTGCGACCTGCCCATGCTCGAGGGTGATCGGCAGCGGCTGAAATCCCTGACGCCGAACCTCGCGCGCGAAATCGACGGCGAGCGGCCCCGCGCCCGGCAGCTTCCCGAGCCGGTGCTTCGTCGCGACCTCCCACGCCGAAGCCGCGCTTACGCAGACCTCGTTCGCGTGGTCGGCCATGGCGTCTCGCGCGCCAGGAGAGAGCTGAACGTCGCCAGCGAGCCACCAGAGCAGCGCATGGGTATCGAGGAGCAGGCGCACCGCGCTCACTCCCCCCAGGCGACGAGTTCGTCGTCCGGCAGTGGCTCGAAGAAGGCCGGCGTCACGGACACCTTCCCGGCCAGGGCGCCGAACTGGCGCTTCGGCACGGGCTCCCCCACCGGGACCAGGCGCACCGCTGCCTGCTTGTCCCGCATGACGATGACCTCCTCCCCCGCCTCAGCCTCGGCGATGAGTTGCGAGAGGTGCGTCTTGGCCTTGTGCACGGTGACTGTCTTCACGAACCCTCCTGGACGTATTCGCGCCGGTGGCACCCAGCCTTAGCTAAGATATTAGCTAATCTTTATCGGCTCGTCCAGCTCCCGGTGCGGCTGACCCCATCACCATCGACC
>JBBQBW010000604.1:0-2055 GCA_038318025.1 Burkholderiales bacterium
CCTCGGCCGCCGCGGCGAGGGTGGCGCCCGAAGTGATGAGGACGAAACGCAGGTCGTCGCCGAGGGACGCCAGCAGCTCCCGGTCGGCGGGCGAGACCGCGAGCTCGACCTCGGCCTGCAGCGACGAGCCCAGCTCCCCCGCGGCGCGGCGCTCCTCCAGGCGCTTCGAGACCACGGCGCGGATCTCGCGGATGCGCTTCCAGCGCGCGAGGAGCTCCGCCTCGCCCTCCTGCGCGGGCAGGACACCCTTCCAGGTGTGGAAGAAGACGCTCTCGTCCTTGCCGGGATGGAGCACTGCCCACGCCTCCTCCGCGGTGAAGGAGAGGATCGGAGCCATGAGGCGCAGCAGCATCTGCGTCACGTGGTGCAGGGCCGATTGCGCCGAGCGCCGCGGCAGCGAGGCGGCTGCCGTGGTGTAGAGCCGGTCCTTCAGCACGTCGAGCCAGAAGCCGCCCAGGTCCTCGGAGCAGAAGTTCTGCAGGCGTTGTGCCACCAGGTGGAACTCGTACTTCGCGTAGTCGGCCATGCAGGCGGCGGCCATCTCGCGCGTCATCGCGAGGCCGTAGCGATCGATCTCGACCCACTCCGAGGGCGGCAGGAGGTCGCGCGCGGGATCGAAGTCGACGGTGTTGGCGAGCAGGAAGCGCAGCGTGTTGCGGATGCGGCGGTAGCTCTCCACCACGCGCTTGAGGATCTCGTCGGAGATCGCGAGCTCGCCCGAGTCGTCGGTGGCGGCGACCCACAGCCGGATGATCTCGGCGCCCAGCGTGTCGGAGATATTCTGCGGCGCCAGCGTGTTGCCCAGGGACTTGGACATCTTGCGCCCCTGGCCGTCGACGGTGAAGCCGTGGGTGAGGAGGGAATCGTAGGGCGCCCGTGCGTCCATGGCGCAGCCGGTGAGCAGGCTCGACTGGAACCAGCCGCGATGCTGGTCGCTGCCCTCGAGGTAGAGGTTGGCGGGCCACTTCTGGTCGGCGAGGCCGCGCAACACCGTGAAGTGGGTGGTGCCGGAGTCGAACCACACGTCCACCGTGTCGGTGATCTTGCGGTATGCCGCGGGGTCCACGCCGAAGTCCTCGCAGCTGGCCGCGAACCACGCCTCGACGCCGCCTTTCTCCACCAGGTCCGCGGCGCGCGCGAGCAACGCCTCGGTGTCCGGGTGCAGCTCGTCGGTCTCGCGATGGAGGAAGAACGGCAGCGGCGTGCCCCAGTTGCGCTGGCGCGACAGCGTCCAGTCGGGCCGGCTCTGGATCATGGCGGTGATGCGCGAGCGCCCCCACTCGGGGTAGAAGTGGGTGTTGTTGATCGCGTGCATGGCGATCTCGCGCAGGGTGCGGCCCCGGGCCGCGGGTGCCTCCACCTGGGCGGGGCGGTCCATGCCGATGAACCACTGCACCGTGGCGCGGAAGATGATCGGGGTCTTGTGGCGCCAGCAATGCGGATAGCTGTGGCGATACGGCTCGCTCCTCAGCAACGCATGGGCCTGCGCCAGCGCTTCGAGGATCGGCTTCTCCGCCTCGCGCACGCCCAGCCCGGCGAAGTTCGGCACGGTGGACTTGAATCGGCCCTGGTCGTCCACGGGCTGGTCGAGGGACAGGCCGTAACGCGTGCCCGTCGCGAAGTCGTCGGCGCCGTGGGCGGGCGCGGTGTGCACGAGGCCGGTGCCGGCCTCGGTGGTGACGTGCTCGCCCAGCACCACCGGCACCTCTCGGGGCTCGAGGGGGTGGCGGAATCGCAGGCGCTCGAGGGCGACACCGGTGGCGCGTCCGAGGACCCCGCGGGACTCGAGCCCGTAGCGCGCGAGGCACGCGTCGCGCAACGGGGCGGCGAGGATGAGCGCGCCCTTGTCCGTAGCCACCAGCTCGTACTCGAGGTCCGGATGGGCGGCGATCGCCTGGTTGCCCGGCAGGGTCCAGGGCGTGGTGGTCCAGATCACCGCCGCGGTTTTCGCGGGGGAGTCGCTCCCGAATGCCTCGGCGATCGCGGCCGGGTCGACGGCTTCGAAGGCCACGTCGATGGCGGGCGAGACCTTGTCCTCGTACTCGACCTCGGCCT